>JALYXI010000414.1 GCA_030947245.1 Acidobacteriota bacterium | reverse complement strand
CGCTGGCGCAGGAAAAGTTCGACCTCACGGCAATTCCGAACAAAACAGTTACTTTCTTCGTTTCGGATGCGGGACCCTCTTCGTATCCGCAGAACGATGGCTTTTCTTCTGTCCTGAGCCAGGTGCGGCAGGCCGTTCAAACCTGGAATATGGTGGATTCGTCGGATCTGCGGGTCGCGTTTGGCGGGCTAAGCAGTTTGAACACTCCTTCAGCGAGCGTTCCGGGAGGTCAGGGGGTGTTTGAGGAGCTTCCGCCCGGGCTTCTGGCGTACGGCGGCCCGACCGTGTTGCAAAATGCGTCGCCGGTGAATAGTGGAAACGGCGCCTTTGTGCCGATTCTGCGGTCTATCGTTCACCTCTCGAACGATTTGACCAGACGTCCCAACCCGGGCCCCAGCTATAGCGAAGGATACTTTCTCACTCTTGTGCATGAGATGGGGCACGCGCTCGGATTGCAGCACACGTTCACTTCAAGCGCGATGTCTACTGCCGCGACGCGCGCGACCTCCCTGACCCGGCCCATCGACGCGGACGACATCGCGGGCCTGTCGGTGCTGTATCCGGCTCCGAGCTTCGGAACGCAAACGGGTGTGATTACCGGCCGCGTTACGGCGAACGGAGCGGGCGTTCACATGGCCTCCGTAGTTGCGATTCATACCGGCTCCGGCGCCGTGAGCGCCATCACCAACCCGGATGGCACTTACCGGATTGAGGGAGTTCCCCCGGGCCAGTACTACGTGTACGCGCATCCTTTGCCCCCGCAATCCAATCCGGCATGTCAGGATATTTGTCCGCCGCTCGATCCCGCGGGAAGGGCAGTGAACCCGGGCGCGCCATTCAGCACGCAGTTTTATGGCGGAACCGCGGATTACGTAAAGGCGGTGACCATTTCCGTAGCAGCGGCCACTTCCACTGACAACATTAACTTCGCCGTGAAAACCCGTTCGGACGTGCCGGTTTATGGTGTCTCCATTTATTCGTATTTCAACAACAATGTAGTGAGCCCCGGGTACCTGAACATGGCTCCTTCCGGTTATGGGAGCGTGCTGGCGGGCGGCGTCGGGCTTGCCTCGAACGGGAAGAAGACCAGCGGTTTATCGCTACAGGTGATGAATGGCGTGGCGAACGTGTATTCGTCAGATCCGTTCACCCCGGACAGTTTTACCTATTTGAACCTCGGGATCAGTTATAACCTGGGCGCGCCGACAGGTCCGGCACACCTGATTTTCACTTTGAACGATTTCATTTATGTACTTCCTTCCGGTTTAAACCTGGTGCAGAAGAAGCCGCCTTCCGTGACATCCGTGAGCGCGAATCCCGATGGAACTGTGGCCATTACGGGAACAGATTTAACGCCGGATAGTGTCATCTATTTCGATGGCCTGCCGGCGTCCATTCGAAGTCTGGACGACCAGAACGGCAAAGTATCGGTCGTGCCTCCTCCGGGTGCAAGCGGCCAGAATGCGACGGTTTCCGTGTTCAACCACGACGGCCAGAATTCACTCTTCCTGCAAGCGGGAGCACCGGTAACCTTTGCATATCCCGTTACCGATACTCCGAGCTTTACCCTGAAGCCGAACGCGCTACCCGCCGGAAGCGAGGCGGCAATCACGATCACTGGAGTGAATACCAATTTCACGCCCGGACAGACTATTGCTGGATTCGGCAGCAGCGATATCTTCACCCGAAACGTCTTCGTTCTCAGCCCCACTCAGTTGCTGGTCAATGTTTCAATCCCCGGCAAGGCGGCCCCCGCCACCACCGAGGCCAGCGTCATCGCCGGATTCCAGTTGGCCGCCTTGCCCGGTGGATTTACGGTTCTTCCGCAATCCACAGTCACGCCGTCCACGGTTCCACAGTTGAGCAATGCGGTCCCGGGGCAGACGGGAACGTATCCCGGTGCGCTGGTCACCTTGCGCGGTACGGATCTCGCAGTGGGCAACACGCCGCCTACGGTCACCATCGCCGGACAGATGGCGAACGTGGTCAGTTCCACTCCCGAGCAGTTGACCTTGCAGGTTCCCGCCGGTCTTCCTTCCGGACCGGCATTATTGAAAGTGAACACCGGCTCAGAGAGCAGCCTCCCCGTTGCGGTTTCTATCGATCCGGCTCCTGCGGCGATTGTCAACGCGCTGAACTCGGGCAACGTTGCGGTAGACACGCTTCACGCAGCGCATGGCGGTGATGTGATTCGGCTGATGATGAGCAATTTCAGCGATTCCGGCACAATAATCTTTCCGACGCAGGTTTCCATCACGGTGGGCGGCATCAGCCATCCCTCGATCGAAGTGATACGGGCGGGCGACGGTCTGGTTGAGGTCCGGTTTGTGTTGTCGAATCTGGCGCCAAGCGGAATGCAAACTCCCGTAACGGTGTACCTGGACGGACGGAGCAGCCTAACCGCCGCTCTTGCGGTTTCCAACTAACTGCAATACCGTATAACGATGCGTTCATCCGGTACGGCCCGGCGAGGATTTCTGGCCTCCTTCGCGGCACTGGCGGGGGCCCCGGCGTCCCGGGCTGCTGCGTCTACAGCGGAACCAGCCCTTCCTTCCTACGCCCGCGCGCAAAACTACCGCTCGCTCAAGCAGTCGAGCTTCGATCCAACCGGCGGAAACAAAGATTCCTGGCCCATCGCGCCCGGCGTCACAAAAGAGCTCTTCGCCGCGGAAGGTACGGGCGTGGTTACCCACATCTGGTTCACCATTGCCGCCCCGAGTCCGAATCACTTGAAGGAAGTCGTGATCCGGATGTATTGGGACGGTGAAGCGAAACCCAGCGTCGAAGTCCCGGTTGGCGATTTCTTCGGTTTGAACCTGGGCCAGTATTTCATCTACCAATCGGCTTTCCTCAACTGCTCCTCCGTGAAAGCGCTGAACTGCTATTTCGCCATGCCGTTCCGGAAAGCTGCGCGCATCACCGCCTCCAACGAGGGCGCCCAGCCGGTTTCAAGCTTCTATTCGAACATCGATTACCAAATGGTTCCGAGTTTGCCGGCGGACGCGTTGTACTTCCACGCGCAATACCGGCAGGCCACGCCCAATGCCATTCACGAATATCCGCAAAGCAAGAATCTGCTGGGTGAACATAACTATGTGTTCGCGGAGACGCATGGAACGGGGCATCTGATGGGTGTCACGCTGGGAGTCCTGCAAAACTCGGATCTTTGGATGGGCGAAGGCGACGAGATGATCTTCATCGATGACGAACGCAAGCCTCTCATCACGGGTACGGGATCGGAAGACTACTTTTGCGGCGCATGGGATTTTGGAGGACGTGAGAATTCCGCGCCCTTCGCGCATCTCTATAACGGCGCGCCTTACATCGCCTCGGCCGAACGCGCCGGCGGCCGTT
>JALYXI010000375.1 GCA_030947245.1 Acidobacteriota bacterium | reverse complement strand
TTCCTGGACCTCGCCCGAAACCCTGTTGCGCTTGGGGTTGGGCGTCCTTTTGCTGGCGAACCTGGCGGCCGCCGGGTTTGCCTTTCATTGGTGGGGCGCTTCCCCGCGTTCGGTCGAAAGCAGGATTGACGATCTTCACCGCGAGTTGAATATCGAGATCTCCCTGGTTTCGAAAACCAAGCTGATGGCCGCCAAAGTGGAAACCGCTCGAGACCAGAGCGGCAAGTTTATCAATACCTACATGACCAGCCGCCGAGTCACCTACTCCACCGTATTGGGAGAACTGAACCAGATGGCTTCCACCGCCGGGATCAAGACCAGAGAAACGGGAATCTCCCGGGATCAGGTGGAAGGCAGCGAGTCGCTCAGTATGCTGACGATCACCGCCGGGTACCAAGCCTCCTATGCGAATCTCCTGAAGTTCATGAATCAGCTCGACAAATCGCCCCGCTTCATCATTATCGAAAGCGTGCAGGCCGCTCCCCAGGCGAACTCGCAAGACCTGCTGGTTACCGTGAAGCTGAACACATTCGTCCGTGACGATGTAGAGAGCCAACTATGAAAGTGGTTTTGAAAAAGAAGGGCGAAAACCGGAAGCTGATCGCTCTCGGTGTCCTGGTGGTGATCGCTTCGGTGCTGCTTTACAGCGGCGGCTCAGATAACCCCGCCTCCCCTTCGTCTGGCTCCGCCGCTCCGCAAACAGCCGTGCCGGCCCAGGAATCGCCCGCCCTTGCCGCGCGGCCCCATCGCGGCATTGCGTCCCGCGGGAGTGCTGAATTCCGTCCGGTTTTGCACTCGCCACGCCCGGAGGATCGCATCGATCCCACCAAGGTCGACCCCACGCTGAAGCTGACTTTGCTGGCCAAAGTCCAGGCGGTCACTCTGGAAGGCGGTTCCCGCAATCTGTTTCAGTTTGGCGTTGCCCCGGCGCCGGCCGCCGCTGCGTTGGGCCCCATCCCGAAAGAGAACAAAATTGCCGTCAACAGACTGCCCGCGCCTCCGGCGGCTCCCGAGGCAACCGGCCCGACGCCCGTTCCACCGCCCCCGGCCATTCCGCTCAAGTACTACGGCTTCTCGAACGCCAGGGGTGAACCGAGAAAGAAAGCGTTCTTTCTGGACGGCGAGGACATCATTGTTGCCTGGGAAGGCGAGACCGTCAAGAGCCGCTACAAAGTGGTTCACATCGGCGTGAACTCGGTAGACGTGGAAGACACGCAGTTCAAGAACAAGCAGACTCTGCCTATGGCGGAAGAAGTGGCGGGATGAAACGGCGGGACCAATCCGGCTTCGCGCTTCTGTTTGTATTCGCGATGGCAGCAATCATTGCCATTACGCTTTATGTCGCTCTCCCTCGCGTTGCGTTTGAGGCTCAGCGCGACAAAGAGGAACTGCTGATCGTGCGCGGCGAGCAGTATAAACGCGCCATACAACTCTATGTGCGCAAATTCAAGCGCTTTCCGGGCAAAATCGAAGACCTTGACAATGCCAACGGCATCCGGTTTCTACGCCATCATTACGTGGACCCCATGACAGGCAAGGACGAGTGGAGGCTCATCCACGCAGGTCCCGGGGGCGTGCTGCTCGATTCGCTGGTGAAGACCAAGAAAGACAAGAAGGAGGAAAAAGCGCCGAGCACATTCATCACGGAGCAACTGCAAATCGGCGGTGTCCCGGAGGCGGATGCGGCGGCCAATCCGGCCTTGCGCCGCCGGCCGAGTGACCAACCCGGCGGCCCCGTGACTTCAGCGCCAGGTGCTCCGGGAGGAAATCCCGGGGCGCCCATCCCGCCCGATCCATCCCAGACCGTTCTGCTCGCCCCTACTCCCGGAATCATGTCCGCCCCGGGATCCACATCCGGAGCCGATCTACCCGTAGCAGGTCTACCCGTAGCAGGTCTACCCGTAGCTGGAGCCGGACCCGGATCCGGTCTGGAAGCCCAGCCTGGAACCCTGAATGCCGCCGGGTCGGCTGTCAATTCCCAGACAGGCGGAGTGTCCGCGTTTCCTGCTGTCGGTGGACCTTCACCCGCACCCAATCAACCGCAGGTTCCCGGTCAGGTGGTGCAGCGGATCAATGGCGGATTGGGTTCAGGCAGTCCGGGAAGCGATGCCGCCCGCCTGATCCAGGGTCTGCTCACGACGCCGCGTCCCGGCGGCTTGGCCGGCATTCAAAATGGCGGCGCGGCAGGACAAGTGATCGGCGGCGGGATCGCCGGTGTGGCCAGCACTGTTAAAACGGGCGAGGGCATCAAAATCTACCAGGACCAGGAAGAATACAAGAAGTGGGAGTTCGTTTACGACGCGGCCAAGGAAGCCCAGAATGCGGGCGGCATACCGCAGCAGGGCCGTCCTCCCGGTACGCCCATCGGTCAATCACCGGCAGGCCAACCCTTCGGACCCGCCGGGAGCTTTCCGGGAGGAAACTCTCCCGGAGGAAGCTTTCCCGGGTCAAACCTGCCCGGGGCAAATCTGCCCGGTGGAAACCTGCCCGGGGGCATACCGCCCAAATAGTTGCGCCCGCAGCGCCGATCGGTCAACCTGAAACCTGTGCGTGCATGGGTATTGTAATCGCGATCGACGGGCCGGCCGGAGCGGGCAAAAGTACCGTAGCCCGCCAACTTGCCGCGCAGCTCGGATTTGTGTATATCGATACCGGGGCCATGTACCGGGCGGTCGCTTTGTGGGCGCTGCGCCAGAAACTGCCTGTCACGGACATGCATCGCATGGAGCAACTGGCCGAAGCGGCATCCATCACCCTGCACCCGGAAGCAAACCGCGTCAGTTTGAACGGCGAAGACATCACGGAAGCCATCCGCGCGCCTGAGATTTCCGAAGCGGCTTCCCAGGTGGCGGCGATTCCTGGCGTGCGCCGCTCCATGGTGGCGAAGCAACGTGAAATCGCGGCGGAAGCAAACGTAGTAATGGAAGGCCGGGACATTGGCAGTATAGTGTTTCCGGAAGCGCGGGTAAAAGTCTTCCTCGATGCGGATTCCGAGGAGCGGACCCGCCGCCGGGCCGGGCAGTCGGGAGAATCGCCTTCAGCCGTTGCCATCCAAATCGATAAGCGGGACCGCCGCGACCGGACCCGTGGCGAAGCACCGCTCACCCAGGCGCCCGACGCGCTTTACCTCGATTCCACCGGCCTTTCTATAGAACAGGTAGTGGAGGCACTCCTGAAGCTGGTGCGATCCAGGATGACAAACGGGAAGAGCTACCATTGACCAGCCTGCTGGTCATGAAGTTCGGGGGAACCAGCATGGGGTCCGCGGAGCGCATCCGCGTGGCTGCCACGCTCATTCAGGAGCAACAGCGGAAAAGGCCGGTTGCCGTGGTGGTTTCCGCCATGTCCAAAGTGACGGACTTGCTGCTGGATGCAATGAAACATGCCGAGGCGCGGGACGCCGCGGGCCTGCAACGCGCTGTGGAAGCGGTTCGGGATAAGCACATGGAAGCGGTTCGCGGTCTCGGCCTCGATCAGGGCGCCGAAGACGCGGTGCTCGATTTGGTCGCTGAGTTCGAACGGGTGGTGGGCGGCATGCTAATGCTGGGCGAACGTCCGGCGCGTTCTGTCGATGAAGCGGTAGCGATTGGAGAACGACTGTCGGCCCTCTTGCTCGCCCGGTTTCTCGGAGACGGCGCCGTGGCGGTGAATTCGGCGAAGCTGATCGTCACCGATAGCGTATTCGGCAATGCATCGCCTCTGATGGACCAAACCACCGCCAAAGCCCGCGCGGTGCTGGGCCCGATTCTGGAAGCCGGCAAGATACCCATTGCCACCGGCTTCAATGGAGCCACTGCCGATGGCCGCGGCACCACCCTCGGGAGAGGCGGATCGGACTTCTCGGCTGCCATCCTTTCCGCCTCGCTCGACGCCTCCGAGCTTTGGATCTGGACCGATGTGGATGGCATCATGACGGCCGACCCCCGGCTGGTTCCGGAGGCGCGGGTTCTGGCCGAAGTCAGTTTTGCTGAAGCCGCGGAACTGGCCTACAATGGCGCTAAGGTATTACACCCCCGAACGCTATCTCCGCTGGTCGAAAAACAGATCCCCGCTTGGAGCAAAAATAGCTTTGCGCCGGAAAAGCCGGGAACTCGCATTGTTCCGGCGCTTAGCGTGTCGAGCGGCGCCCGCGCGGTCACTTCCATGCGGGACGTTTCGCTGATTTCGCTCGAACCGGCGCACGCCGCGCTCAGCGGCGTCCATGTGCTGGCTCGCGCCATGGATTCGCTGGCCCGCGGCAATGTGGAAGTGCTGACCATTTCCGCCTCCAGTTACAGGCAGAGCTTCTGCTTCCTGGTGCGGGATGAGGAACTCGCCCGTACGCTCGAAACCCTGGAAGCCGGCCTGGCGCTCGAACTGGCCCATGGCTATGTCAGCCCGATCGCGGTGGACAGCGAAGTGGGTCTCCTTGCCGTGGTAGGTGAAGGAATGCGCGGTACTCAAGGTCTCGCCGGACGGATCTTCACCGCGATCTCGCGAGAGAATGTGAATATCATGGCAATCGCTCAGGGTTCGAGCGAGCTAACCATCGCCATTGTAGTCCGCCGCTCCGGTCTTGAAAAAGCGGTGCGCGCCGTGCATGCGGAATGCCACTTGGAAACGCCGCTGGTATACTGAAAGTCTCGTATCCACTAGGAGATTCCGGTCTACATGTTTGAT
>JALYXI010000364.1 GCA_030947245.1 Acidobacteriota bacterium | reverse complement strand
TCGCTCCAGTTGGCCCGCGCCGCCGCTGTGATCGCCAACGGAGGCTTGCTGGTGAAGCCGAAGCTGGTCTTGAAAGAAGGCGGTCAATTGACGCCCACGGAACCACCGGTGCGCATCCTCAAGCCGCGGACGGCCATCACTATGCGCCAACTGATGGAAGGCGTAGTGTTGCGCGGCACGGGACACCTGTGCTGCCGGCTCGATGGCTACACATCCGGAGGGAAGACCGGCTCCGCACAGATCTTCGATACCAAGACGCACCACTACACCCACACGTACAACGCTTCGTTCATGGGCTTTGCCCCGGTTACAAATCCTGCCCTGATCGTGATGGTGACCTTGAATGGCACCACCGGTACAGCGGGCTTCGGCGGGCCGTCCGCCGGTCCCGTCTTCAAGACCGTTGCCACCGAAGCGCTCCGAATCCTGGACGTTCCGAAGGATTTGCCTGAGGATCTGCCGAAGGACAAAGATCCAAACAATCTCCTGGCCGCAGCCAGTGAAAACGACCTCTCGATTGCCGGTCTGGGCGACGGTCCCAATATTCTTGAAGAGGACCCTTCCGCGGCTCCCAGCGCCGAAATGCTTGCCGCATCGACACCGGAAGCCTCGGAGGATTTAGGCATGGTGGTACCCGCGCTGCTGGCTTTGAATACCGGTCCGGCCACTCCGGATTTCCGTGGGAAAACGGTTCGCGAGGTCATGGAAGAAAGTTCTGAATCGGGCATCCCTGTTATGGTGCAAGGTTCTGGCGTTGCCCGCGCCCAATGGCCCAGCCCCGGCGCACCGCTTCGTGAGGGAACGAAGGTGCGGGTCCGGTTCCGGCGATGACCATGGCGGAAGTACTCAATGGCGTGCTTATGGGGACCGAACTGCCACCCGGTTTGGGCCGGCGGCAGGTAACAGGCCTTGATTACGATTCCCGGCGCATTCAGCCAGGATTTCTGTTTTTTGCCTTTACCGGCGCGAGGGCTGATGGGCGGGCTTTCGCCGATGCCGCCATGGACAAAGGCGCAGTAGCCGTGCTGAGCGAAGCCGCTCCGCCGGACGGTTTCACCGGGACTTGGCTGCGCGTCCAACATGGGCGCCAGGCTCTCGCCACAGCCGGGCGCAACTTCTATGGCCAGAAGGTCACGCTGACCGGCATCACCGGTACCAACGGGAAAACCACAACAGGCTTCCTGATCGATTCCGTTCTGCGCGCCGCCGGCCACATCACGGCACTGATCGGAACGATTGAATACCACCTCGCCTCAGAAGTGCTGCCCGCGGTAAACACCACTCCCGAATCAGTGGATCTTTACCGTCTTTTCGACCGTTTGCATACCCTGGGTGGCACGCACGCCACCATGGAAGTGTCCTCCCACGCGCTCTCGCTCGGCCGTGTCTATGGCCTTCACTTCCACACAGCGGTCTTCACGAATCTCACCCGCGATCATCTGGACTTCCACCACTCCATGGAAGAGTATTTCACTGCCAAGCAGATTCTCTTCTCCGGATCCGGATCGCCCGCTCCGCCGTTTGCCGTCATCAACACGGACGACGAATACGGTGGCCGCCTTGCCGTGCCACGCGAAACGGAGGTGCTTTCTTATGGCCTGGACCGCGAAGCGGTAGTCCGCGCCCGCACCGTACATTCCACCTTCAACGGCCTCCGCTTCGAAGTGCAGTTCGGCAAGATTCGCTTCCCCGTTGAATCCGCGCTGATCGGCCGCATCAACGTGTACAACATCCTGGCCGCCTGTTGCGCCGGTTTCAGCTATTCTGTTCCTATCGAAACCATCATGCGCGGCATCGCGGAATGCCACGGCGTTCCCGGCCGCTTCGAGCAGGTGGACGAAGGCCAACCCTTCGCCGTTGTCGTCGACTACTCCCACACGGACGATGCCCTTCGCAACGCCATTCTCGTCGCACGCGGTCTTTCTCCCAAGCGCGTCATTACGCTCTTCGGCTGCGGAGGCGATCGCGACCGCACCAAGCGTCCCATCATGGGCCAGGTTGCCGCCGAACTGAGCGATCTCGTCATTCTCACCAGCGATAATCCGCGTTCCGAAGACCCGCTGCAGATCATGAACGATGTGCTGGTAGGCTCGCGCAGAAAAGATACCCCGCTGATTGTGGAGCCTGACCGCGCCGCCGCCATTCGCAAAGCGATTGAGCAGGCCAGAGCGGGCGATCTGGTCCTTCTTGCCGGAAAGGGTCACGAAACCTACCAAGTCCTCAAGGACCGCACCATCCCCTTCGATGACCGGCAGGTCGCCCGTGAAGTACTGCGCGGCTTCGGGTTCCACAAGGAATAAATGGAACTGGCCTTGCAACAAGCCGCTCAGTGTCTCGCAGTACACCCGTTGCCCGCGGACTCCCACATCACCGGCTGGAGCATCGATTCGCGCACGCTCGCCCCAGGCGATCTGTATTTCGCTCTACGCGGCGAAGTGCATGACGGACACCGGTTCCTCGCCGACGCGTTCGAAAGAGGAGCCGTCGCAGCTATCGCCGAACAGACGGGCGATCGCATCCTCACCGTGCCCGATAGCCTTGCCGCTTTGCAGCGCCTGGCAAGCTGCGCGCGCGAACTCTGGGGAGGCACGGTAATCGGCGTCACCGGAAGCGCGGGAAAGACTTCCACGAAGGATGCCATCGCCCACTTGCTCGAAGTGGAAATGCCCGTCGGAAGAACGCTCGGCAACTTCAACAATCACATCGGCCTGCCGCTCTCTATCCTACGCATCGCCGAGGACGCGAAGGCCGCCGTCCTCGAAATGGGAATGAACCACTCAGGCGAAATTCGCTCGCTCGCCGCCATTGCCAAGCCGCAAATCGGCGTCGTCACGAATGTCGGTTACGCCCACGTCGAATTTTTCGATTCCATTGAAGGTGTCGCCGCCGCCAAGCGCGAACTCATCGAAGCCCTGCCTGCACAGGGCACCGCTGTTCTCAACGCCGACGACCCCAGAGTAACCGCCTTCGCCGAAGTCCATCGCGGCTCCACCGTCACCTACGGTTTCAGCCAGAACGCCCACGTCCGCGCGGAGATGCTGGACATGACGCACTTCCGCTGCCTCGGAACCACCTTTGAAACACAGCTTTCCGGGCGTCATGCCGTTTCCAACATCCTGGCTGGAATTGCTGTAGCCCAGATATTCGGCATCGCTCCGTCGCGCCTTGCGGGCGCGGTGCAATCTCTCGCGCCGGGCAAGATGCGCGGTGAACGCACCACTCATAACCAGATCACAATTTTGAACGATTGCTACAACTCCAACCCGGCCGCAGCCCACGCCATGATTGACGTGCTGCGCGCGGAACCTGCCCGGCGGCGTATCGCCGTGCTGGGGGAGATGCTCGAACTCGGCAGTAGAACCGGGCCCTTACACCGCGACTTGGGCCGTTACGTCGCGGAAAGCGGGATGGATGTGCTCATTGCTTTACGCGGCGCCGCACGCTACATGGCTGATGAAGCCGGAAAAGCGGGAATGCCGGGCGGCGCCGCGTTTTTTTTTGAGGATCCCGCACAGGCCGGAAGCTTTCTGAAGACCCTGGCGCAACCAGGAGATGCCATCCTGTTTAAAGGCTCGCGCGGCGTTCATGTCGAGCGGGCGCTCAATTCGTTCCTCGCGGAGGATGGCGGCCGGTAATGCTGTATTTCCTTCTCTACGACCGGCTGTATCCCACCGTAAGCGGATTCCGTCTTTTCCGTTACGTCACCATCCGCACCACCTTCGCCAGCATCACCGCATTTCTCCTATGCGTAATTCTTGGGCCGGTGCTCATCCGCAAACTACGGGAATTCCAGATCGGCCAATACATCCGCGAAGAAGGCCCGAAGAGCCACCAGAAGAAGGCCGGAACCCCCACCATGGGCGGCGTGCTGATCGTCATCTCCATCGTGATCCCCACACTCTTGTGGGCGGACCTGCGCTATCTCTACGTCTGGATCGCGATCCTCGCGCTGCTGGCCTTCGCCGCCATTGGCTTTGTCGACGACTACGCCAAGGTGAAAAATCAGAAGAATCTCGGTCTCACCAGCCGTGGCAAATTCATGCTGCAATTGCTGGTCTCCGGTCTCCTCACGGCAGGGCTCGCGGTAATGGCGTTCTATAACAACTACTCCACCAGCATGAACGTCCCGTTCCTGAAAAGCTGGCAGCCGGACCTGGTAATCCGTCCCTTGCTCGAAAGCCCTTTTACGTATCCATTCGCCTTTATTCTGCTGTTCTTGTTCATCACACTGGTCGTCGTCGGTTCCTCGAACGGCGTGAACCTCACCGACGGTCTGGACGGGCTCGCCATCGGCCTCATGGTGATTGCCGCGGCCGCGCTCACCGTCCTCGCGTATGCAGGCGGCCACCGCGAGTTCGCGAACTATCTGCAACTCGCGCGCAACCCGCGCACTGCGGAACTCACCATTTTCTGCGGCTCCATGACCGGCGCTTGCCTGGGCTTCCTCTGGTACAACGCCCATCCCGCGGACATCTTTATGGGCGATGTCGGTTCGCTTTCGCTCGGCGGCGCCATGGGCGTCGTGGCGATTCTCATCAAACAGGAAGTCCTGCTCCTGTTCATCGGCGGCGTCTTCGCGCTCGAAACCATTTCCGTGATACTCCAGGTGGGCAGCTATAAAATGCGCAAGAAGCGCATCTTCAAAATGGCTCCCCTGCACCATCACTTCGAAGCGCTCGGCTGGCAGGAATCGAAGATCATTGTCCGGTTCTGGATCGTCGGCCTCATCCTGGCTCTGTTCGCTCTCACCACGCTCAAACTCAGATGACCGGACTGGCTGGTAAGAAAGTTCTGGTTGTCGGGATGGAGAAATCCGGCTTAGCCACGGTTGCGTTTCTGCGCGCCCGCGGAGCCAACGTGACTGCGACGGACGTGAAACCGCACCAAGTGGAAGGCGCGCCTTTTGTGTTACAGGACACAGCGCCGTTTCTCTCCAGCGATCTGGTTGTCACTTCGCCCGGCGTGCCGAATGACATCGAGCCTCTCGCATCGGCGAGGGCGAAAGGCATCCCTGTTGTCGGCGAAGTCGAGCTTGCCGCTCCCTATCTGCTCGGGAAAACGATCGGCATCACGGGATCGAACGGCAAAACCACCACAACAGCCATGGTCGGCCACATCCTGGAATCGGCGGGCATTCCGGTCCAGGTGGGTGGAAACATCGGCACCCCCGTCACTGCTCTGGTCGCCACCTCACGCCACGCGCAATGGAACGTGCTGGAGCTTTCGAGCTTCCAACTGGAAACCATCCGCACCTTCCGCGCCAACATCGGCGCATGCCTGAACGTCACTCAAAACCATCTGGACCGGCACCACACTTTTGAAGCTTACGCGCAATCCAAAAGCAACCTATTCCGCACCCAGACCGAACAGGATTATGCCGTGCTCAATCAAAATGATCCGGTGTGCCGCAGCTTCGCAGGCCTCAGCCGTTCCGTGAAGGTCTGGTTCGGTGACTCTTTCCTCCGAGACGGCGTCATCTTCGTTGGCGAAGAACCGCTTATGCCCGCCGCCCAGGTTCCCATTCGCGGCCTGCACAACGTCGAAAACGTCATGGCTGCCGCTAACGCCGCGCGTCTGGCCGGAGTGGATCTGGCGGGCATCGCGGCCGCCATCCGCACCTTCTCCGCTGTAGAGCACCGTCTGGAATTTGTCCGCGCTCTTGGCGGCGTCGCCTACTATAACGATTCAAAAGCCACCAGCGTGGATGCCACCGTGAAAGCCTTGGAATCTTTCGATGGCCGCCTGTGGGTCATACTGGGCGGCAAAGATAAAGGCAGCGATTACACCGTCCTCGAACCGCTGCTGAAACAGAAAGCTCAAGGCGTTTTACTTATCGGCGCCGCCGCTCCGCTCATCGAAGCGCAGTTGAAAATCCCAACCACTGCGGCCGGGAACCTGGAGAACGCGCTCCGGATCGCCTACGCCGCCGCTCACCCCGGAGACACCGTGCTCCTCGCTCCGGCCTGCGCCAGCTTCGACCAATTCCAAAGTTACGAACATCGCGGACGCGTCTTCAAGCAGCTTGTTCACGCACTGGAGGAAAAGTAAATGGCGCTACGTCTCAAAACCGATTGGATCCTGTTCACCACGGTCATCTGTATCGTCTTCTTCGGCGCCGTGATGATTTATAGCGCATCCTCCGTGATGGCCGAACTGAAGTTCGGGTCCAGCACGTATTTCGCCGTCCGCCAGATACTCTGGGTGATCGCAGGGCTCATCGTGTTCATGCTGATGAAGCGGACTCACTACCGCAAGCTGCAGCACGCGGGGGTGGCGTTCACGGCGATCAGCCTTACTTTGATCCTGCTCGCGGCCGTGTACTTCATCGATAGCCACCAGCACCGCTGGATCCGGATGGGCTTCATCGGCCTGCAGCCATCTGAGTTCGCGAAGCCCGCTCTGGTCGTTTTCCTCGCCTTCTTCATCGCGCTCCGCGCGCGCGCCATCAACAACATGCACACGCTGCTGCCCGCCGCTTTGGCTGTCGGGCTCGTGGCTGTCGGCGTCGTAGTTGCCGATCTCGGCACCGCTGTAGTTCTGGGCTTCACCGCCGCTACCGTCTTCTTCGTCGCCGGCATGGAGTTCCGGTACTTCGTCATCGCCGGTCTGATCGCGCTCTGCGGAGCAGCCTACACGGTTTACCAAAAGCCGTACCGGTTGCGCCGCGTAGTGGAATACGTAGACCCCGGTTACAAGCACCTCGCCAAATTCGATCCCAACGGGATCCTCAAAGCGCGTCTCGAAAAGTCGCTCACTACGAAAGACACGAATTACCAGTCCGAGCAAGCGAAGATCGCAGTAGGCGTCGGCGGCGTCACCGGTCAGGGACTCATGCAGGGCCGTCAAAAGCTGCTCTATCTTCCCGAAGCGCACACGGACGAAATCTACGCCGTAGTGGGCGAAGAGCTTGGTCTCCTCGGCTGCGGCGGCATCCTGCTCGGTTTTGTCCTCATCCTTTGGCGAGGCATCCGCGCCACGGTTCTGATCCCCGACGAGTTCGGCCGCTATCTCGCACTCGGCATCACAACCATGATCGTCGTGCAGGCCCTTATGAATATGACCGTCGTGCTCGGCATGGCCCCCACCAAGGGCATTCCGTTGCCCATGATCAGCTTCGGCGGCAGTTCCCTGCTCAGCACCATGGCCTCTCTCGGCATTCTCCTGAACATCTCGGAGCATGCCGGATAGCCGCTTGTATGTCATGGCAGGCGGCGGAACAGGAGGGCATGTGATTCCCGCAATTGCGGTAGCGCGAGAGTTGCGCGACCGCGGCCATCGCGTCGTCTTTGTGGGAACGGAGCGCGGTGTCGAAGCGCGGCTGGTGCCCAAAGCCGGCTTCCCACTCGAGCTCATCCAAATCGGCGGCATCAAAGGAATTGGCCCATTCGGAAAAGTGGTCAGTATCGCTAAATTGGCCGTCAGCACGGCGCGGCAATTGCAGACCGTGCGCCCGACGGCAGTCTTCAGCATGGGCGGCTACGTCGCCGGACCCCCGGTGCTGGCCGCGTTCCTCAGAAGAATTCCCGTGGTCGTCATGGAACCCAACGCCGTGCCCGGTATTGTGAACCGGTTTAGCGCGCGCTTTGTCCGGCAAGCGCTCATCACCTTTCCGGAAACGTGCCGCTTCTTCCCGGCAGAGCGAACCCAGGTTACAGGCCTGCCCGTCCGCGAAGATTTCTTCCATCTCCCGCCGCCCGCGCCCGGGTGGCCGTTCACCGTCCTGATCACCGGCGGCAGCCAGGGCTCGCGCACTCTGAACGAAGCCGCGCGCGCCAGTTGGCCTCTGTTTCAAAAAGCCGCGCTGCCCGTCCGCTTCATCCACCAGACCGGAACGGCCACCTGCGAAACGCTGCAGGCTGAATTCAACAACACCGGTCTCGACGGGCGGGTAAGCTCGTTCATTGAAAATATGCCCGCCGCATTCAGTGAAGCCAACCTGATCGTGTGCAGGGCCGGAGCCGGCGCGGTGTCTGAGCTCGCCGCCGCGGGTAAGCCGTCCATCTTAATTCCGTTTCCCTTCGCCGCGGACCAGCACCAGCTTAAGAATGCGGAATCTTTCGCCCTCGCCGGCGCCGCCAAGCTGGTTCTGGACAAAAACTGGACCGGAGAAAAGTTCTTCACCATGGTCAAAGCGCTTCTGGCCGATCCCGGGGAGCTCGCGAAAATGAGCTTGGCCGCGCACCAGCTCGCACGTCCCGGCGCCGCCCGCCGCGCCGCGGACATTCTGGAAGAAATACATTGACAGCCGGAAATGGAGCCGAAACAATAGCACAAGGAAATGTTTTTTAACAAGCAACACCTGCACTTCACGGGAATAGGCGGCATCGGCATGAGCGGCATTGCCGAAGTGCTGCTGAACCTCGGCTATACCATTTCCGGCTCGGACCAGAAGCTCTCAGCTACCACCGAACGTCTTGCTAGAATGGGCGCCACCGTATTCGCGGGCCATGCGGCGCAAAACATCGCCGGAGCCCGCGCGTTGGTTGTCACTTCCGCGGTCGACGAAACCAATGCCGAAGTAGCCGAAGCGCGCCGTCTGCAAATCCCTGTAATTCCCCGCGGTGAATTGCTCGCGGAATTGATGCGCCTGAAGTACGGCATCGCGGTCGGCGGCAGCCATGGGAAGACCACCACCACGTCTTTGGTAGCCACCATCATGAACCACGCCGGGCTCGATCCCACCGTGGTAGTCGGTGGCAAGGTCGGCGCCATGGGCGGCTCGAATGCCCGTGTCGGCCACAGTGATTTTCTCCTCGTGGAGTCGGATGAAAGCGACCGCTCATTCCTGAAGCTCGCGCCCATTCTCGCCGTGGTCACCAACATTGATCGCGAGCACCTGGATACCTACAGTTCCCTCGATGACATCCGTGACTCGTTCACCGAATTCGTGAACAAAGTTCCGTTCTACGGCGCGGCAATTCTCTGCATCGACGATGAAAACGTGCAATCCATCCTGCCCCGGGTGCGCCGCCGGACGGTCACCTACGGGCGAAGCGCGCAAGCGGATTACCTTGTGTCGGATTTCACGTGCGGCCAGTTCCATAGCGAATTCCACGTCTCCGCGCGGGGCGAGCCGCTCGGAAAGTTTCAACTTCCTGTTCCCGGTGAGCACAACATCCTGAACGCCACCGCGGCCATCGCCGTCGCTTGTGAACTCGCCGTTGCGCCCGATATCATCCGCGCCGGCCTTGCCACCTTCAGCGGCGTCCAGCGCCGATTCGAAAATCGCGGCGCAGAACGCGGCGTCACCGTGATTGACGATTACGGCCACCATCCCACAGAGATCCGCGCCACCCTGGCGGCCGCGCGCTTCTGCAGCGCCAAGCGCGTCCACGTCCTCTTCCAGCCGCATCGCTTCACGCGCACACACGCTCTGATGGACGATTTTGCCCGCGCTTTTAACCAGGCGGACCGCGTCTTCTTCCTCGATATCTATGCCGCTTCCGAACAGCCCATCGAAGGCGTCACTGCCGAGGCGCTGGCAGAGCGGACACGCCAGTTTGGCCACCGCGCCGCCCAGTACGTGGGAACGATAGAGAAGGGAGTAGAGGCGATCACGGATGGCCTCGAACCCGGCGATCTGATCATAACTTTAGGCGCGGGCAGCGTCACTCAGGCGGGCGATCTGATACTGGAGCGGTTGCGGCATGCCTAAAGTCATCAAGCCCCGACGCTTCCCCTGGCGGCTTGCCTTCACCATCACCGCGTGGGCCGCGCTCGCCGCGTCCACCGCCTACGCCGCCCGCCAAGTCCAATACTTCGTACTCACCGATCGCCACTTCGCGCTCCCCCCAGCGAGCGCCGGCATCACTTTCCAAGGCGTTCACTACTCATCACGCGCGCGCCTAACGCAAATGTTTGCGCAGGATTTCGGCCGTAGCGCCTTTCGCATCCCTATGGCGGAGCGCCGCCGCCATCTGCTTGCCGTGGATTGGGTAGAAGACGCCGCCATCTCGCGTCTCTGGCCGAACCACCTGGTTGTTCACGTCAAGGAGCGCAGGCCGGAAGCCTTCGTCAGCATGCCGAACGGCCACTACCTTTTG
>JALYXI010000354.1 GCA_030947245.1 Acidobacteriota bacterium | reverse complement strand
CGGGGGTGGTGTCTACATCTTTCCAAACGGGGATCCATCCGCTCGAAAGGCTCTCATCTCCGGCCTGGACCGCCCGTATGGCATGGCTTTCTACAAGAACTACCTCTACGTGGCCGAAACAGAATCGGTCAAGCGGTTCGTGTATGACGCGAATGCGCGAACCGCCGGGGAAGGCCACGAAGTGGTCTCCCTGAAAGGACTGACCAAGGGACATTGGACACGCGCGATCACCTTCGACGCCGATCATATGTTCGTGTCCGTGGGTTCCGGTTCGAACGTGGACGCTGGCGAAGATCCGCGGCGGGCGGCCATCCTACGCTTTAACCCGGACGGCTCCGGCCAGGAAATCTGGGCCTCCGGAACGCGCAATCCTGTAGACATTCACTTTTATCCTGGAACCTCTACCTTGTGGGCAGCCGTGCAGGAACGCGACGCTCTGGGCGACGACTTGGTGCCGGATTACTTCACGCACATCACCCCGCATGGGTTTTACGGCTGGCCGTACGCCTACATCGGGCCGCATGAAGATCCGCGGCGTAAAGGCGAGCGCCCGGATTTGGTGGCCAAGACCATCGAGCCGGATCTCGCGCTGGGAGCCCACGTTGCGGTTCTCAGCTTTGCATTTTATCAGGGCAAGCAGTTCCCGGCGAAATACCAGGGCGGCGCATTCCTCACTTTCCATGGATCCTGGAATCGCTCTTCGCGCGTCGGCCAGTCCGTTGCCTTCATCCCCTTCAAGAATGGTAAGCCATCCGGGCCTCGGGAAGATTTTCTTACCGGTTGGATGATCGCTCCGGAATCCACTAAGGTGTGGGGCCGGCCCGTAGGAATATGCGAAATGTCCGATGGAAGCCTGCTCGTCTCGGACGATGGCGGCAAGAAAGTCTGGCACATCATGTACGGCGGATAATCGCGGCGTTCTAACCGAAGTTACTCGGAAAAGCCCGCTTGTGGTCTGTTTGGCACACCGCAGTGGGCTTTTTCGTTGATTCTGCCGCAATTTCAGTGCGGCGGTAAATTTGCAAAAGGTTTACAACCGGCGCGGCAACAAACCGAATGCGCAAGGGTTTCGTATTAGAAGGAGAAGGTCTGAATGGCGATTACGGCAATTACGGGTCAGGGTCTGCGGTGGATTGCTACCTTGGTGATGCTGCTGTGGGTATGCGTGGTCGCTGAGGACGCGACCGTGAAACACGCGCGGCGCGTTACTCTGCGGATTCTGGTCGAACTCCGGCAATTGCGCAATGGAACGAAGCCCGTCCCCGTTTCTCAGCCTGTCGTCCCCGGCGCCCGCCTCCGGCCCGCGCTCGGCTAAGCGGTTGGACAGCCGCACTATCCTGGACCTTGCGCCACCCCAGGGGGATGTGCGCCTGCGCTACGGCTCGGCGCCCCGGCAGTTCGGCGATTTGCGCGTTCCGAAATTGGCCGGTAAACATCCTGTCGCCATCGTCCTGCATGGCGGGTTCTGGCGGTCTAAATTCAATCTCGCCTATATGGGTCACCTCTGCGAATCCTTGCGGGACGCCGGTGTCGCCACGTGGAACCTTGAGTACCGGTCAATCGGAGATCCGGGAGGAGGATGGCCGGGAACCGGTCAGGATGTCGCTTCCGGCGCCAGTTACCTCCGGGTGATCGCGGATGCGCACCAACTCGATCTCACCCGCGTGGTGGCTCTCGGCCATTCCGCGGGCGGTCAACTGGCCATGTGGCTGGCCGCGAAAGGCAATCCAAAACTTACGGGAGCCATTGCGCTGGGCGGCGTCGTGGATCTTGAGCGCGCCTGGGAGCTGAAACTGAGTGACACTGTGACCGCAACCTTCCTGGGCGGCGCGCCGGATCAACACCGGGATGCGGATCCGATGCGATTGCTTCCGCTCGGCATTCCGCAGCGGCTCTTTCACGGAGTGGATGATGACATCGTGCCAATCGAAATCTCCAGGCATTACGCGGAGCGGGCCCGTTCTCTGGGGGACAGCGCAAAGCTGATCGAGCTCCCCGGCGGCCACTTCGAACCGGTGGACCCGCGAACGGCTCAATGGGTCGCGGTAAGGGACGAAATCGCGCGAATGGTCAAGTCCAGTTCTTCTTCCGCCGTATAGAAGTGCGGCGCAATGCGAATGCCTGCGCCCGGCCTGAAATCCACCAGAATGTTGCGCTCGGCAAGCGCTTTAACGATGCGTTTTCCGTCCGGAACCCGAAGTGTCACCGTACCGCCGCGCTCGGCCGGATTTCTCGGGCAATGAACCGGAAGCCCGGCTTCATCGGCCAACGCAATCAGCCGTTCCGTCTGACGTTGCGATTTTTCGCGAATGGCTGCAACGCCGATCTCGTTAATGATCTCGTAACCCGAACGGGCCGAATACAGTGCGGGGATATTCGGAGTGCCGCTCAGAAAACGATACGCATGGGGAGCATAGTACATCTCCCCGGAGTCGAACGCGAATGGGTCCTGATGCGCTTGCCAGCCGGTAAGAGCCGGCTCAAGACTTAGCCAGAGATCGCGCCGGACATACAAAAACGCCGCGCCGGGTCCGCCGCATAACCACTTCACAGAACCGCCGGTCGCGAAATCGACATTCAGATCGCGAACATGGAACGGCACGGTTCCTGTCGATTGGTAGCAATCCGCCAGCACCAGCGCGCCAAAGCTATGGGCACGCGCAACGATGGTCAATAGGTCCTGAACGAAAGAGCTCTTGAAGATCACATGGGAAACGGAAACCAGCCGCGTCTCCTCATCAATTGCCGCCAGCATTCGTTCGAGCGGCACAGTGATGCCGTCTTCGGAAGCCACGGTCACCACGCGCGCGCCCTGCCGCCGGGCGCCTTGAAATAAATACAGGTTCGAAGGGAAATTCAGTTCTTCAGTAACGATTTTGTTCCGCTTGCTCTGCCAATCGAAGCAGGACAGGACCACCGACTGGCATATCGAAACGTTCTGGTGCATTACCACTTCGCCAGGCGCGGCGCCAATCAGTGAGGCGATCAGGTTCCCGGCGGTGACCGGCATTTCCCACCAGCCCTCTTCCCAGGCCCGAATGCCCCGCGTCGCCCACGTATCGGCGAATTCATTCAGCCGGTCGCGCGTGCGGCGCGGCATCGCGCCCAGCGAGTGGCTGACCATGTAAACGGTATCGGCTAAAATGGGGAACTCGCTCCGCCATTCCAGAAGAGGATCTACCGCCATTTGCGCCACATAAAGTACACCGGGATACCGCTTCCTATAAATAGCAGACCCCATCCCGAGGTGGCCGGCGCTTGGATAAACATCGTGACCACGAACCAGATTGCGACGGCGAGGAACGCCACAGTGGTGAACGGATAACCCCACATCCGGTACGGCCTCGGCGCGTCGGGCCGTGTGCGCCGAAGCACCAGAACGCCGGCCACGGTCATCGCGTAGAAGATCCAGGCTGCGAACACGGCAAACGAAATCAGCCGCTCATACGTTCCGGTAATTGCAAGAAGTACGGCCCACGCGGCTTGCACGGCAATACCGAAGGCCGGTGTCAGGAAACGGGGATGCACTTGGCCGAAGGGGGCGAAAAACAGACCGTCGCGCGCCTGGGCGAAGTAGATGCGCGGCGGCGTCATCACCGCCCCGTTGAGTGACCCGACAATGGAGAGCAGGATAGTGACCGTAACGAGTGTTGCTCCGATCGGCCCAAGCGTGCGCAACGCGGCCGTTGCTCCTACCCGGTCCGTTGCCGCGATCTGCGCCACCGTTAAGACGCGGAGGAACGCGGCGTTCGCAAGCATGTACGCCAGAGCCACTGTTGCCACGCCAAGCCCAAGCGCCAGGGGGATATTTCGCTGCGGCCGTTCTACTTCTCCGGCGATGAAGCTGACAACGTTCCACCCGTCATAAGCAAGAAGGCAAGCCACCATCGCAATCCCCAGCCCTCCCGCGGTAATTGCTGAAAAGTTCGCTGGACCCATCCTGGCCGCCGGCGGCCCGGCGAATGCGCCGATTACCAACACCGCCAGACCCGCCAGCTTCAGAAACAGAAAGATCTTTTGGACCAGCGCGCCGGATTCCGTGCCCCGGTAATTGATCGCGCTCAGCAACAGAATCAGGCCGGCCGAAACAGCCTTTGACCAGAACGGCGTCAACGGAACAAACTGCGTCAGGTAAATCGAAAAGCCTATGGCAAGCGAAGAAATTTGCGCCGCCATGATCACGAGAAACAGAGTCCACCCGCAGAGGAATCCCCATAGCGGCCCAAACGCTTCACGGAGGAATACGTACTGGCCGCCCGTCGCCGGCATCATCGCTCCCAATTCGGCAAACGCCAGCGCTCCGAAGAAAGACAGCACGCCGGCGAAGAGCCAAACCATCAGAATGGATTGCGCGGAAGGAAGATGACGCGCGATCACGCTGGGGACCAGAAAGATGCCGCCCCCGATCACGCTCCCGATTACGATCGATGCGGCGTCCAGAAGCGTCAAACGCCGCGGAAGCTCACTCACAGGAAGAGAAACGTTGGCTCAACAATTACTTCTGTCTTTAAGCTGTTCGCGATGTAGCATTCCCGGTGCGCCACCTGCGCCAGGTGCTGCAGGCGTTCCGCCGTGGGACCCGGGCGCAGCGTAATCTCAGGCCGCAGAACGATCCGGGTGATGCGGACCGGCGGATCGTCTTCGGGCATCTCGGCATGCGCCGTGTCTTTGTATTCCAGAATGTCCAGCCGTGCCCGGGCCGCCACTGCCAGGAAGCTGAGCAACTGGCAGGAAACCGCGGAAAGAACCAGAAGTTGTTCCGGGTTCATCAGCGCGGGGTTGCCATGGAAGGCCGCGTCGCCGCTGAGGGTCAGCGGTGTCTTCGAAGGAGCCACGGAGGCGAAGTGGTCCCGCGGATACTGTTCGTAGCCGCCGCTGGTGGTGCCGGACCACGAAACGCTCGCACTATATTGGTGAACGGAACTCACTAGAGCCACCTTTTCAGAAACGAACAAATGTGATACCCGTCGATAAACTTGAACGGCGCTTCACCGATTGTATAGTGGCCGCAGGGCATTTCGACAAACTTCGCGTCGATGTTGCGGGTAGTGATGTGCTCGCGCGTATCTCGCGAGAGATGAATCGGGAACGTGGTGTCGTAAGTCGCGTAAATAAATAGCGATTTCTTCTTCTCTTCCGCGTACCGGTCCATGTAGCACACCGGGCTGATTGCTTCCCAAGCCCGGCGCAGGCGTTCCAGATCGATATGGTTCTCGATTCCTTGACGGATGTGCTGCGTCGAAAGGCCCTGCCATACCACGTCTGCAACGTAAGTGGAGCAATGGTTGAACACGTTCACGGCGATCCGCGAATCGTGAGCGCTCGCAAGAAACGCGTAGCAGGACCCGAGACTGGTTCCTACAATGCCGAGACTTTCATACCCTTGTTGCTGAAGCCAGTCGAAACAGGCGCGCGTATCGATCACAGCCTGGCGCGTGGCATCGATGGTACGCGCAATGTTCGCGGACACGGCATAATCGGCGCGCTCCAGCTCAGCGGGCATCCGGTGATCGTGATACGGCAGGCTCAAGCGCAGCGCCGTAATACCGAGCTTGGCGATCCCCGCGCACAGAGCCATGTGTTGGTTCAGGCTGGCATTCCAATGCGGAAGCACCACCACTGCCTTCTTGGGCTTGCCTGCGGTGTGTCTCGCGCGAAACACGCGGGCATTCACGGTGTTGTTCACCGGGTGTGGCGTTTCCACAGGCGAAGTGAAGCGGAGCCAGTGGTCTTCCACGCCGAAATCGCACGGCGGCTTGTAGCCGAAAAAATCATCGCTCCGGGCTAGCGCAGCGGCGTTCATCTTCGCGAGGTAGACCTCGGGCTCATCCCCATTCCTGGGAGCCTGAATCGCCGCGGGCCAGTTATCGGCCCACTCGATACCCCAGTCGAACGGCCGGACCACCCGATTTGTGGAGCGAAAAGCGAGCCTGTTTTCCCACCGGCCCATTCGGCGTCCGTACCACTGTTTCACCATTGTTGTCGCGGAGCTTTCAGTTTAACCCGGCTCGCGAAGATAGCGGCCTTCATCGGCCTTCGCCAGCCCCGCCAGCGGAGCATTCAAAAACTTCAGAACCGGGATTGCCGCTTTCAGAGCTTGCGAGAGTTCCTTGTGCAGTTCAGGGCCGGTGGCAAGCGCGGGCGGCAGGTCGCGTTCGAAGTAAAGCTGCTTGCGGCGCAGAAGATCCGCCGCGGGGTGCTCGGGGTCGAAGCCCTTGGGAACGCGCGTGAGTTGCTCGCCCTTCAGTTCGCCCAGCGCCGCCCGCAGCTTCGGAGCCCGGGCAAGCTTGGCAAACTCCGCGTAGTGTTCCGACATGTGATTCCGAAGCGAACGCAATTCGTTCGCTCCCGGCATGTAATTTCCCGCGGCGATCACGATTTCATCGGGTGAGACGTGAAAGTAAAATACGGCGCTTCCCTCCCTGCCCAGGTCCCGCTGTTTCAAGCAGGCGGAAAGGTGAGTCTTGTAAGGCGTCTTGTTCTTGCTGAAACGCGTATCGCGATAAATGCGGTACACGCCCTTGGCCGGGTCCTGCGTGTACTCGGGCGCAGTCGCTTCAATTTCACGCTGCAGCGCGGCAACCAGTTCAATCATCGGGGCCTTCAGTTCGTTCTCAAACAATTCCTTTCGTGGCTGAAACCACTCGCGATCGTTGTTCTTTTTCAGTCCCCGCAGAAATTTCATCGCTTCGGGACGGAACCCTGCAAAACCGGCTTTCATCGCATGCGCTCCCTTATAATCAAGTTCAATGGCCACCACGGAAGAGACGCTTCGGAGTCTCGCCGCGATTCCCAATCTACAGATTTCCCGTGATGTCCAGCTCGCCCGCTACACACGCTTCGCCATCGGCGGCCCGGCTGATGCGGTGATCGAAACCGCCAGTGCCGAATCCTTTATCGCCGCATTGAATATAGCGCGCGGAAGCGGTTTGCCTTACGTGGTGATCGGCGGTGGATCGAACCTGATCGTTTCGGACGAAGGCTTCCGCGGGATAGTGCTCAAACTCTCGGCGCACGCCATCTGCATCGATGGAACACGCATAGTCGCCGAGGGCGGCGCCGTCTTGCAGGATCTGGTGGACGCCACCGTCGCTGCGGGCTTGGCCGGAATCCACACCATGACGGGAATCCCGGGGTCAGTCGGAGCCGCGGTATACGGCAATGCGGGAGCCTATGGCCGTTCCATCTCGGAAAGCGCGCGCCAGGTCCGCTTTTTCGATGGCGCTGGCATACGGGCTTTCGGCAACTCCGAATGCGAGTTCCATTACCGCGAAAGCATCTTTAAGAAGCACAAGGAGTGGATCATCCTGTCAGTCGAGCTTCAATTGGAGCGCGGAGATTCAACTGAGTTGAAAGCGAAGGCCGACGGCATCCTCGCCGTCCGCAATGAGAAATACCCGCCCGAGATGAAGTGCGCCGGAAGCATCTTCAAGAACTACTTATTGGCCGAACTGCCGGAAGCCGTAGCGGAAGCCCTGCCCGGAAACGTGATTCGCGAAGGCAAGGTTCCCTCGGCCTATTTCCTGGAGCAGGTAGGCGCGAAAGGAATGGCGGTGGGTGATATTCACGTCGCCACCTATCACGCCAACCTCATCTACAACGCCGGGCACGGTACAGCCCGCGACTTGGTGACCGTGATCGGCGAACTGAAGCGGCGCATCGGGGACCGCTTCGGCATTCCACTCGAAGAGGAAGTGCAGTACGTCGGACGGGTATGAGTGTCGCCGCCGCTCTGCTTCTGTTCGGCTTGGCGGCGGACCTGCGGGACGCAATCCGTACCGGCGATCTGGAAGCCGCCAAGGATGCGATCGCAACGGGCGCGGACGTGAATGCGCCCGATGCCCTGGGCGCGGCTCCGCTTCACGATGCGGTCTGGAATGACCGCGCGGATCTGGTCGAGTTGCTGCTTGCATCCAAAGCCCAAATCAACTCCAAGCACCGCGAAGCGGGTTCCACAGCGCTCCATTACGCGGTAATCAAGAACAACCTTTCCGTTGCTGAGCTTCTGTTGAGCCGCGGCGCTGACGTCAATGCCGCGACAAACACAGGCGCAACCCCGCTGCACATTGCGGCGTCCCGCGGCTACACCGGTATGGCCAGGTTGCTTCTGGCGCACGGAGCGGACGTGAATGCAAAGGACAAAACCGGATCCATGCCCCTCAAC
>JALYXI010000328.1 GCA_030947245.1 Acidobacteriota bacterium | reverse complement strand
CTTTTGCGGTGATGCGCATGAATAGGTGAACATAGCACACGGGCTATGGCGATTCAGAGGATACGGCAGTTGGGCGACCCCGTGTTGCGGGAAGTATCGCGGGAGGTGTCGCGGGGCGTGTCGCAGGCGCTATCGGGGGAGGTTGCGAGCACCCGGGAAACGATGGTTGACTTGCGGGACACGCTGCACGAATTTCAGCGGACGAACGGGTTCGGGCGGGGCATCAGCGCGGTGCAGATCGGGGTGGCGGAGCGGCTGATCTACATTGAGTTCGAAGGGCGTTGCTACTGTATCGGCGACCCGGTGTTTGAGTTCGTCAGCGAGGAGAAGTTCCGGCTGTGGGATGACTGCTTCTCCTTTCCGGACCTGCTGGTGTGGCTGGAGCGCGCTGTTCGGGTCCGAGTGCGGTACGTGGATGAGAACGGGGCTTCGCGCATGCTGGAGGCGGAAGGACCATTGAGCGAGCTTCTCCAGCATGAGATGGATCATTTGAACGGGGTGCTGGCGGTCGATCGCGCGATTGATCGCCAGAGCCTGATGACGCGGGCTGAGTGGGAGCGTTCTAAAAAATCAGCTTAACGGCGAGCTGCAGGATGCGCGGGTCGAAGGTGCTAACCGGGCGAAGGAAGTCCGTGCGCGGCGTATAGACACGAGTGGCCGCGGTGAACGTGTACTGCGTGTTTTGCAGACCGTTGAAGTTCGCGCGGTTCGTCAGGTTGAACGCTTCGCCGAGCAGGCGCAGGCGGACGCGCTCACGGTAAAGCGGGATGTCGCGGGAGATGCGAAGGTCGACTGTTTCGAATAGGGGACCCTGGATGGTGTTGCGGCCGGCGCCGGGGACGCGATCGCTGGAAAGGTTCTGATCGTTGTTGGGATCGCCCGAGACAAGGGCATTGAAGCGGCGTCCGGATTGGATCTGCGCGATGGTGGAGAGCTGCCAACCGCCGAACGTGTATTTGAGGAACGGGTTCGAAAGGCTGTTGGCGTAATCGATGTCCCAAACACCGGAAAAGACAAAGCGATGGCGAATGTCGGCGGAACCGGGACCACGGTCATTGTTGGGCTGGAGCGTGTCCTGCGCTTCCTTGGCATCATCGCCGCCGCCCACGGTTACCGCGGTTGCATCGGGAACGGTGTCGATAACCTTCGAGAATGTGTAGGAAGCGAGGAACTGGTAGCGCTGGGCGAAGCGCTTGTTCACCTGAATGAAACCGCCGTTGTAGGTAGAATCGGCGCCGCTATCGAAGACGCTGATGCGGCCGAATGCGGGGTTGGGACGGACGGGATTTCCATTCGTGCCGGGATGCCGGTAGAAAGTAATGGGCGTGCCATTCGCAAACGTGCCCTCGGTAGCCACTTCGGGCAGGAGATTTGTGTCGCGGGTCCGGGCCAGGTGTTCGCCGCGGACGCCGAGGTAACCGAGAGTGATGGAGAGGTCGCGCGTGACGGCCATCTCCAGATTGAAGCTGTACTGGTGGGTGAGGGGCGAAACAAAATTGGGCTGCATGACGAACAGATTCGGGGAGAGGCCGATTGCCGGGACGGAAGCGAGGATGTTCGGGTAGGTGGGAAAGAAGGGACTGGCGGGCGTCAGGGTGTAATTGCGGACCTGGATGCCGTTCTGCGAGAACGCGGTTCCGATCAGGATGCTGGGCGTGCGGCCGTAGAAGATTCCATAGCCGCCGCGCAGGACGACACGGTCGCTGGAGAACGGCTTGTAAGCGAAACCGAAGCGCGGTGCGACGTTGTTGTAATCGACCGGGACCACGTTGGTCTTGATGCCGGTGGCAAGCAGCCCGGGATCGTTGTTCAAAACCGGGGGCTGGGCATATTTGAAAATGTCATAGCGGATGCCGTAGTTCAGAGTGAGCCGTTCCGTGACGCGCCAGCTATCCTGCGCGAAAAAGGTCGATTCCAGGACATTGGGTTGCGTGAGCGGTCCGGAAGTTCCAGCGCCTGCGAAGCCCTGGATGAATTGGGAGGGCTGACCGGCGGCAAAGGCCGCATAGCTGGGGAAGGTGTAGCTGCCGCTGAAATAGCCGGGGAAGAAATTCGCGATGGCTTCGCGGTTGATGTCCGTCCCGAACTTAACCGTATGGCGGCCGTGAACCACGGAAAGGGTGAAGATGCCCTGGTTATCCTTGGCATCCGTATAGCGCGGGCTGAAGTTATTGCGGCCAAAGATGGGGCCGTTGACGATGCTTACCTCGGGGTTGGCGGAGTTGGCCACTCCGGGCTCATTATCGCGGATGAACGTATAGCGCGCGTCGAAGATTACGTTCGAACCGAAGACCCGCGAATAACTCATCGCAATGTTATCGGTGGCCACCTGCGAATCGCCAGTGTGGGATTGCGAACTGGTGGTCCCGACAGCGTTCAGATTCGTATTTTCATAATTGGTTCCGGTAAACCGGTTGATGTTATAGCGGATATAGAAGCGCTGGCGCTGATCGATGTTCCAATCGAACTTAACCAGGCCGACGTCGTTATTGGCTCCGGTGGTGTACGGCGTGAGGTACTGGCCAAGCTGCGGAAGCAGATTGGCGGGCACCGGGATGGAGGGGATGACCACCTGTGGCGCTGTGTTGCGCTGACCGTCGTAGTTCAGAAAGAAGAACAGCTTATCTTTAATTACGGGGCCGCCGAGAGACCCGCCGAACTGGTTAAAGTGGTACGGCTGTTTCGGGATGGAGGAGTTCGGGATGCCAAGATCGGTATTGCCGCGGTTGTTGGTGAAGGTGTTCGCGTTCAGGGCCTTGTCGCGGTAGAACTCGAAGGCGGTTCCGTGCACGGCGTTCGTGCCGGACTTGGTAACCACGTTAATGACTCCACCGCCGGCGCGGCCGATTTCGGCGGGATAGTCGTTGGTATTGACTTGGAACTCCTGGACGGCGTCCTGGCTGAAAGAGTAGGGGCGGAATCCGGTGCGTCCGACTGCCTGGCCGAAGAAAACGCTGTTCGATTCGGCTCCGTCAACGAGGAGGGAATTGGCGGGGCCGCGCTGGCCGCCGAAAGAGAGGTCGCCGCCGCGTGTGGGGTCGGTAACAACGCCGGGCGTGAGGCGGGTGAAATCGATGAAGTTGCGGCCGTTCACGGGCAAATCGGCCACGGCGCGTTCGTTGACAGTGGTGGCGGTTTGGGAGCGGCCGGTTTCCACTATGGGGATATCGGCGGCAACGGAAACGACTTCCGAATTGGCGCCGACCTGAAGCGCGACATCGAGAGTGACGACGGCGCCGACATCGAGACGAATGCCTTCCTGGCGCGCGGTGCGGAAGCCGGATTGTTCAACAGAGAGGACGTAGCCTGCGCCTACGGGAACACGGACGAAGTTATAGAGGCCTGCACCGTTCGATTGCGTGACTCGGGTGAAGCCGGTCGCTTCACTGGTGAGCTTGACAGTGGCGCCTATCACTACCGCTCCCGACGGGTCCGTAACCGTGCCGTTGAGGTTGGATCCGCCGAGTTCGGATTGGGCGTAGACGCTGAGCGGGTAGAGCAATACCGTGAGGACAAGAGCTAGATTTTTCATTTTCGCGAGAATTCTTCAGAGTGTAGCCTAAGTGCGATGAACGCGGCGCATATAGGCGCCGGGTTCGGGCCAAGTTTCCCGGCGCCGCATGGTTTCCGGAGTGAACTAATCTAATGCCAGGCTCTTATTAGAAAACGCGATAGAAACCCTGCCAATCATATCCGTTGGCCGGAACACATTACTAGGGTAAGCTACTTATTCCAGAGTACCAAATGTGGTGTAAGTTATTGAAATAGATAGGTTTGTAATTCAATTCGTCTTATTCTAATTTCATGATCTTCATCAATTGCAAACTCACTCTCTGCCTCGGCCTGTTACTCGCCGCGCCGGTCTTCGCTTCCACCATCAACGTAGATTTCGGCAAGCCGGACGCCGGAACCTTCACCCAAAGTGTCTCCACCAGCGCCAACTACACCTTCGCCCCGGGCGA
>JALYXI010000309.1 GCA_030947245.1 Acidobacteriota bacterium | reverse complement strand
CCACTGATCCTCTCATTAAGCTGGAAGCGCTTGCTGAGTGAGGCGTCAGCGTTGAAGAAGTGCGGCCCGAAGAAAGAATTACGGGCCACGTTGCCAAAGGTACCCGCGGCAGGCCGGGTCCAGGGACCGCGGCTGCAGCCGTTGGCATTCAGTTCCGAGGTGGGCGCGCCGGTGGCGATGCAATTCGTTCCGGTGATATCCGGAGGGGCGATAGCATACCATCCCGCGGCGCTCTGATTCGAAACGTGGGCGTTCCCACTCAGGTTCGGACGGCAGGGACCGGTATCCTCATCCTTGCCGCAGTTCACGTAAGAAGGCGTGAACGGGATTCCCGATTCCCAGGTTCCCAAAGCCGACACCTGCCAGCCGCCGATTACAACGTCGACCGCACGGTGAGTGCCGGCCAAGAAGCGCCTGCCGCTTCCAAACGGCAACTCATAAATGCCGTTGAAATTAAATACAAAGCGGCGTACGCCATTCTCCCGGCCGTAATCGATGTCGTGGTTCCAGAAGTAGTAGTCGTTGGCAAAATCGAAAGCGCTGGACCAGGTAAAATTTCCCTGAAACTGCAGCCCGCTGGCGAAGCGCTTTTCTCCACGGAGCTGGAGTGAGTTGAACTTGACAGTGGAATCGTCGGCATAATACTTGATGGACTGAGTCCAACCGAATTTCTGATAGAAGAGCCGGCGCTGGTTAGTGCTGAGAGTTCCGAACCCGACAATGTTTGGCTGGTTGATGTTGTAATTAGTTCCGCCGGCGGTGACGTGGTAGCCGTGATTGCCGACGTAAGCTACGGACACGACGCTGCTAGGAGTAATCTGGCGCTCAATGGTGAAATTCCACGCATCCACAACGGGAAGCCGCATGGTGTGATCGCTAGTAAGCGGAAGCACGTTCGGGTTGACACCGTTGGGCAAAATCGGATTGCCGTTCGGGCCCTTAGGTTGCGCGGCAAGAATGGTCGTGGGGTCGAGCGTGCTGGGGCCTTGTGCCAGCGAGAAGACGGCAAGCCACGGATTTACCGGGTTCAGCGATTGATTGGCGAGCACCGGGAGGTTTTGCGTTACGTTGTGGCCGAACGAAACGCCGAAGACTCCGACATCGTAGGAGCGTCCGTAACCGGCCCTAATCACGGTTTTCGGGGTCAGCTGGTAAGCGATGCCGAGACGAGGCGCAAAGTGCTTGAACGAAGTTTGGACGTTGCCGTTCATGCCCACGCCATTTTCGCCCGTGATCATCACTTCACCGGTATCTAAGTTCTGGAAGCCGCCCTGGTCTTTACCGTTCACGTATTGCGGGTAATAGATCTCCCAGCGCAAACCGTAATTTAAGGTGAGCTTGGGAGTGATGCGCCATGTGTCCTGGACGTAAGAGAACAGGCGGTTCTGGCGCTCGGCCGCTTCGGTTGAATTGCTGACGTACCGGGCGAACGACTGTACCTGGCCGAGCAGGAAAGACGCAAGGCCAAGGCCGCCTCCATTCGGTCCGGAGGTGGTGGTGAGGTCAAAGGTGAGCTGGCCTGAGCGGTGGGAATCGCTGGGAACCCGGAGGTTTTGCTGGAAGCGATAGTCGAGGCCGAACTTTACTGAATGGTTTCCAAAAATATGGGTGATGTTGCCGACGTACTGAAACTCATTCTCCTTTTCGTTGAGCGGGCAATTGCACTGATTAATCCCGAGGGAGTAACCGAAGTTGAATCCACCCGTGCCATTCAGGGTGAAAGCTGGCATACCGGAGGTGTAGAAGCTATCAAGGTTCAGGCCGGGGATGCCGGCATCCTTAGCGGGCGATGTGCCGATGCCGTTTGGGGTAACCTGAACGCGGTAACGAAAGAAGCCAAACCGGAAATCGGCGAGCCAGTTGGGGCGAATCACATAGTCCGCCCCGTAAGCAAGGCTCTGATCGCGGAGGTCGGATTGGCCCGCGAATCCGGGCGGCCCAAAGTTCGGTCCACCAGCCAGTTCGCCGAACGCTCCGGGAGCATGCTGCTGATATTGCAGAAGGCTGTAGCGGCCGAACATGTGCAGCTTCTCGCTTTGGTAACGATCAATGCGGACATCGAAGGCATCGCTATTCACGATGCCGCTTGCGGAAGCCACGAAATTGGGAACAGCGCCGGAGACGCCGGCCACGTTGGGGAGAGGGATGAGTTTCAGGAGACTGGCGGCTTGCGAAGAAATGAGTGCCGGAGGAATGATGCTGCCGGCGAACTGCTGCCGTTGCGCGGGAGTACCTGTGCAATCGTTTCCGTTGCAGGGGTTGAAAATAGGTATAGCGAGGCCGCTGAAATCGCCGCTACGCTCAGCAGCGGTCGGCACGCGGGTTAGTAACGAACCACCATTGCGTTGGCGGCTGCCCTGGTAATCGCCGAAGAAGAATGTCTTGTCGCGTTGGATCTTTCCGCCCGCGGAGCCGCCGAACTGATTCCAGAGGGTTCCAGGTATGTACTTGCCGTTGGAGCCTGCGATGGGGCGAGCTTGCGTGAAAGGATCGCGGGCGGCAGCGATCTGGTCGCGGCGATATTCAAATAGGCTGCCATGGAGCAGGTTCGAGCCGGATTTGGTCTGCACCGAAATCACGGCTTGGCTGGCCTGGCCGAATTCGGCGTCGTAAGCGGTGGTGGTGATCTTCAACTCCGAGACAGCGTCAAGATTGGGAGTGATCACAGGTTCACCGAGCACCGATTCGCGATTGTCCGTCCCGTCGAGCTGGAAGGAAATGCCGCCCCAGTACTGTCCTCCGATGGTGGGCCGGTAAATATCGTGCGGCTGCTCACTGGGAGCGCTGGTGCCGCTGGCCTGTACGCCGGGAACGAGAAAATAAAGCCGGCTCATGTCCCGGCCGAAAACAGGAAGTTCCGTGACTTGCTTCTGGGTGACGGTATCGGAGACGTCGGCCCGCTCTGTTTTCAAGACGGGCACTTCGCCGCTCACAGTGACTACTTCGCCTATGCTTCCTATGCTGAGCGTCGCGTTTACCTGAGTGGTGGCGTCAACTTCCACGTTGACGTTCTTTTGCAGATAAGACTGGAAGCCGGGAGCTTCGATGCGGACCTGATAAGTGCCAACAATCAGGTGGGTCTGGGAGTAATTTCCGGATTCGTTGGTTGTAGCGGTGTAGTCGATGCCTTTGCCGATGTCGGTAACAGTGACTTTAGCTGCGGCTACTGCGGAGCCGCTGGGGTCCCGGACGGTGCCGGAGATGTTACCGAAAATGGCTTGAGCCATCGCGGGAACCGGAGCGCGCAACGTAAGCAAACCGGCGAAAATCAGAAGGCTTTGGACTTTCTTCATGGAAGCATCCCCCAATGGATAGCCAGGATGCTATCAGAGTCAAATAGTTTGGCGCAACCTGTCTATTTCTATTGTTTATTTCTGCGTGTGGTTAGTATGTTCTACCAAGCGGGCCTCCTCAGTTCGGCTCTCTGGCCATGGCCGTTAACCTGAGATCAATATGTGCTTTCAGGTAATCTTCAACGCAACTGTGAAAGGGACCCGGGCTCCCGCATCCGCTTAAGCTCCGCCACTGCGGCGGTACAAGCCGTTCCTGCGACCGGCGGGACTGAAGCCCGAATAGATTATCATGCGACTCTCTTGCGTTGCCTGTTGGCCGTCTCGCTCCGGTTTCACACGCCGCGCTGATGCCGGCCAAAGCCGATTCGGTACACGCGACGAGAGCTGGCCGGGGGCTTCCTGTACACAATAGACGAGTGCCCCTGCTGCGGATCGAAGGCTTTAGCAGGGTACTGAAAATCGGCTTGTTTCCGGAGTGCATGTATTGGTAAGTCACGATTAACCGTTCAACGCGGGCGATTTGACGCTCTACCGGTGGTCCAAAAGCCGGTTTCTGGGCTTTTTGGACACACGTCTCCCT
>JALYXI010000295.1 GCA_030947245.1 Acidobacteriota bacterium | reverse complement strand
GTGATGGGGCCGGCGAAGGCTGTGTATTCTTCCCGCGAACCGGCTTTCAGGCGAACGGTGTCCTTTGCGGATTGGCGTGGAAAGACATAGAATCCGCGGCTCAATTGTAGCGCGTCGAGTGGGATTTCGTGGTCCTTGCCACCGTCGTTGATGTGAAGCGAACCGGTGGAAGCATCGCGAACCGGAGTCCAGCGGATCAGCAGCTTTCCTTCATCTTCGGACGCATGGAGGCGGAGCGGTTCCCGGGACGAGGGAGTCCAAGTTTTCCAACCAGTGAAGGCGGCGGTCGCCAAAGTGGCGAGAGCGAGAGCGGCCGCCGCCCACATCAGGCTCGATCGGCGTTTCAGCCGCGTACGTGCGAAAGCCTGGAACGGCGGAACAGAGTTTCGAGCAGCCGGAATCCGAGGAGTAGGCGCGGCTTCGGCTCGTTTCATCGCTGGAACAGGACCCGGCTCAGCCAGACTGGCCGCGGGCGCGGACTTTTCCAATGCAGGCGCAGCGGCCTGGATCCGAGGCGCGGCATCTTGAGGCTTGGGCGCGGCCGCCTGAAGCTTAGGCGCGGGCTTTGGAAGCTTAGCTCCGGGGTGATGCGCGCGGGGTGCTTCGGAAGCGGGAAGCGGCTCGATCAGGAACTCGCGGACGCTGCCGCCCGGTTTCATGGGGGCATCGAGCGCGCGAAAGAAGTATCCCGCGCGGAGCGGCTGCAAGTTTTGCGGACGCAGCACTAACGCCACCTGCCAGGGTTCGGGGAAGTAGCGATTGTGCAGTTCGGCATCCTGAGAGGAAAGACAAACCTCGCTCCGGGTATGCGAATGGAACCAGCCGACCGGCTTGCCCGGCCCCGACGATAGAGTGTGAGCGAACGCGGCCTCATCCTGCGGAGAAAGTATAAAAGATGGCCCTGTCAGATGCTCGCAATCCACCGTTCGAAAATCCTGGATGCGGAGGAGCCGGTTCGTGAAGCTGCCGAAGAGCACGCCGCCGATTTCAATTCCGCCTCGTGGGAGCGCATAAAATCCGTCAACTACCGCGACGCGGATTTCGTCCAATTTCTCCGGCGCGAACGCAATCGGGAATGGACACTGAGGCGGATCCCATAGAACTGCCGGGCTTTCCATGTATTTCTGATTTTAGGGCAATAATGAAGCGTGGCGAAAACAAAAGATCTGGAGAGCCGCCTGGAGCGAACCGAACAGCAACTCAGGCTATTTCAGAAAGTGAGCCGCTTTATGGTGCGGGAGATGAGCCTGCAGGAGGTGCTGCAAGGCGTGGTGTCCCTGGTTGTGGAATTTATGGCGTGCGATTCCTGCCTAATGTATCTGATCGATCACGGCGAGCTGGTGCTTTGCGCTTCGAACACGCCGCACCCGTCGACGATCGGGAAACTCCGGCTGCGCATGAACGAAGGCCTGACCGGATGGGTGGCACGGGAGCGGCGCATGATTTTCATTTCCCGCGAGGCGTATAAAGATCCGCGTTTTAAGTACTTCGGCGAACTGCAGGAAGATTCCTATGAGGCGTTCCTATCCGCGCCAGTGATTGCGCGCAACAAGGTGGTGGGCGTCATCAACGTTCAACACCGCGGGCCGCATCAACACACGGGCGGCGAAATGGAAGTGCTGACGACGGTGGGAGAGCAGGTGGGATGCGTGCTGGAACTGGCCCGAATGGCTCCACAACCGGACGACGCCAATCATCTGGATCTGGTAATGTCTTCAGGCCCGGTCCGGCCCTCGATTTGAACACTGTGCGATTCCGATTCTCAGTTTCAATTGCCGCGGTGGCTGTGTTCGCCCTTGCGTCAGCGGCGCCTCCGCCGTACAAAGAACGGTGGGTACCGAAATATTTCTACGATGAGGACGGCAGCTCACTCCTGATCACGGATCTGAAGTTTCCCTCGGCGCAGCGCGGCATTGCAAGCGGCATGATCACCAGCCAAAAGAAGGAAAAGCCCGTGGTGGTGATCACTAACGATGGCGGCGAACGCTGGCAAGTGGTGCCGGTGAAAGAAGCCCCCATCTCGATTTTCATGCTGGAAGACGGCACAGGCTGGATGGTGACGGAAAAGGCAATTTGGAAGACGGAAGAATCCGGACGGAGTTGGCGTAAGCTGAACAACTCTCCGAAAGGCATGTTGCGCGTGTGGTTCACCGGGCGCGAACACGGCTGGGCGGTTGGCGTACGGAAGCAGGTGTTCGAGACAAGCGATGGTGGCGCCGCGTGGATTCCTCTGGCCGCGGCGGCGGAGCCGAAAACCAATCCGGAATACACCACCTACGGGACCATCAGCTTCGGGGATTCGCAGGACGGCATCATTGCGGGATGGAGCGATTTTCCGGGGCAAGACTCCAACGGGCCGGGTTGGGTGGATCCCGAGAAAGCGCGCAAGCGCAAACAGATTCCCACTACGCTCTCTCTGCTGCAGACCAGGAATGGCGGAAAGACCTGGATGACATCGATTACATCTATCTTCGGGCGCGTAACCAGTGTGAGCCTGGCGGCAAACGGAAGTTCGCTGGGGCTGATCCAGTTCACGGACAATTTTGCGTGGCCGTCCGAGGTGTTCCTGATGGATGCGTATGACGGTGGCAAGAGCAAGCGCGTATTTCGCGAAGCGAACAGGTCTATCAGCGATGTGCTGCTGACGGGTTCGGGCACGGCTTACCTTGCGGGCTCTGAAACCACTAGCGTGATTCACGATAGCCCGATCCCGGGCAAACTGAAAATTCTTACCAGCCGGAATTACCAGACATGGAATGAGATGCCGGTGGATTACCGGGCCGAAGCGCATCGCGCCATGATGGCCGGGCCGGATGAACAGAATGTTTGGGTGGCGACTGACACGGGCATGATCCTAAAGCTGGTACGGAATCAGTAGCGGGCTGCAGCCTTCAAGCCCGGTTCCGGTCTCCCTGCTTCCGTCGGGCGGTCCAACGCTTGAAACTGAAGCGTTCCTTCCGGCGGCGCAGGCTCACGAAGTTGAGCCGGCAGTATTCACACCGGTAACGGAAGCCGCCCACCTGGAGAAGAAAACGCATCCAGCCGCTGGCATGGAAGTGTCCGGGTTGCCAAAGGTTCAGGTCCATGCGAAAACAGCGCGGGCAATGGGAGAAGAGATGGTCTCGCCAGGCGAATGTGCGGGCGATGAAGCGTGTCCGGCAATCACCGCAACGGAGTGGCCGCGTGCCGAAAAGCGCCCCGATCCGTTCCCGGGCCGAGCGCAGCCGGGACAGATTGATCAGACGGCTGCCACACTTGGGACAGCTCACAGGCATGCAAGATATCGTATACCGGGAACGCGGTTACCGTGAAACATGGGCCGTGAAAACATGGGTCGTGAAAATATGGATATAGTCGTCGCGGGCGGGGGCATTATCGGGCTTGCGACGGCATGGCGTCTGGCGCAGCGGGGTTTGCGCGTCGCAGTTTGGGAAGCGGGCCGCGTAGGCGGAGAAGCCAGTTGGGCAGGGGCGGGGATGCTGGCGCCCGGTGGCGAACTGGACGCAAGGAACTGGTGGTCCGATCTGGCGATCGAGAGCCTTCGAGAGTATCCGGAGTTCGTTCGCGAGCTGGAACAGGAGGCCGGCATTCCAATCGATTTTCGCGCGTGTGGAGCGCTGGAGTACGCCTTCAATGAAACCGAGTGGCTTCAGTTGACGGAGCGTGCGCGGACGCAGCGCGAATGGGGCATTCGGTCCCAGCAGGCAGGCGATGGACGGATGTTTTACCCGGATGACTCCGCGGTGGACCCTCGCGACGTTGTTGAGTGTTTGCGCATTTGCTGCGCGCGCAGCGGCGTGACGTTGAGGGAAGAGCAACCGGTGCGGGAGATTCGCGTGGAGCAAGGAAGGATTGCCGCGCCGGAATGCGCGGCTGCCGCGGTTGTGGCCGCCGGGGCGTGGAGCAGTGGTATCGCGATCCGGGTGGAAGGAACTTTGCTCCCGCTTGAGCCATCGGTACCGGTTCGCGGACACCTGATCTCCTTTGCCGCGGGCGCCGCGCCGCCGGGGCCGATCGTTCGCCACGGCCACACTTATATCCTGGAGCGTTCGAACGGTCTAACCATAGCGGGGAGCACGACGGAGCGCGTGGGCTTCGACCGGAACCCGGACCCCGCGCAGGTGAACGGCATAGGAATCCGGGCCGCGCAACTGATGCCGCGCCTGAAAGGCATGGCGGTCACGGCGGCATGGGTGGGCTTTCGCCCAGGAACGGAATCCGGTGACCCGCAGTTGGGGCGGCTTGCGGATACGCCCGTGTTTCTGGCGTATGGACATTACCGGAACGGCATTCTGATGGCTCCCGCGAGCGCGAGGCGGTTAACCCGCGAGATCACCGCCAGTTCGCAAACGGATTCGTTTTTGCAAGCCGGGCATCGTTGATCAGGTCCGGCACCCGTTTGCAACGGCGCAGCAACTTTTCCAACAGCCGCTCCAGATCGCCTTCCTCACCGGCGGTCCATTGCGGCGGAATCTGCCGAAACGCCTGATCAATCACGTGTTCGGGAAAGTGCGTGACGCGGTCCAGCCAAGGCTGAAAGCCGGCAATCGAAGTAATTCTGTCGTATACAGCGCGGCGGGGATACACGCCTTGTACCGGCGATTCCGGGAAGTCCCAGTGCGGGCCGTTGAAAACAAAACCGTGGTCAATCATCAACGCCACAAATCCCATCCGGCGCGGGGAAGAACCCCCGGCCAAGCTCTTCAACTCGGCGCGATGAAAGACGGACTGGCGGCCATCGGAATTGGCCATCCATTTATCGAATACAAAGCATCCCGCGAAGTCGGAAAGATTATTGATTTGGGTGAGCAGGGCGTCCGGGACAAAATCGTAAACGGCTGTGGTGGAGGGATCGCCCGGATACCGCGAGCCGAAATGCCAGCCCGGTTCTACGGGCACGCGCCGGGCGCCGATTTGCATTCCCACTTCCGGGTTGCGCGCAAGGAATTCCGGGGTGACCTCAATCAACGAGACCTCGGGCGAGGAGATTTGCAGGTACCGCAGCACAACGGATGCGATCCATTCGTTCACCAGGATGCGCCGGTGCTGCGGATTTGAAAGAAATTTCACTACATAGAATGCTCCATCGCCGGTTTCCAGCAGATGTGCTTGCGCGCCGCCGCGCATTTTGCGGACCATGCGGTGCGCCTGGATGGGCATTCGAAGAACGTATGGTACCAGTGCGGCAGGCAGTAGATAAAAAGGGTGGGCGATCCTGCTGCCCACCCCCAACGCACCGAAAACGTGCGGAGCTACTTATATGGAGCTACTGTATGGCGGCGGTAACGTTCTGCTGGCTGGACGCGCTCCCGACGGTAACTATCACCGGAACCGCGGCGCCACTGGCAACTCCCGCAGGAACAATCACGTTCAGTTGCATCACCCCCGAAACCAGCCCCGGAGCCGATCCTGCGTAAGAGACCGTGGCCGGTTGACCTCCGACCGTGACCGAT
>JALYXI010000267.1 GCA_030947245.1 Acidobacteriota bacterium | reverse complement strand
CTGTAGGGGCGTCGAGAAATCCAGATCCGGCGACCGCAAGAAATCCGGCTGTCACCAGACCCAGCAGGGAAAGTTGAAAGAAGCGCTCTACCGCTCACAGCACACCTTCAGTCTAGCCCTGCAATGTCCTAATCCGAACCAGGCAGGCTCTTCTCAATCCGCCCAACCAGCGCCGTAGCAGCCGCGCGGCTTGCGCCTTCCCACGCCACCACCACGAAGTACCGCGCGTTGAAAATGGTTACTGTTTGGGCCGAAGGGCGCCACCGCTGGGTCATTTCCAGGCCCGCCGCTTCGCTCTTTAGCCGGTAGACATCCACGTGAGCCACTCCCGGGCCGCCATACTCGGCGCGCCAACTCCGCATGAATCCGAGTGCGCGCACAGTCTCCGGCGCGGCCTCCGGTTTTGTCTGGGTCATGCTCTTCAACTGCCAGCCGAAGGAAGCGCTTTCCGGCAAATCGGGCGGTCCGCTTGGCGCGCTCGCGCAAGAGCACAGTAAAATGGAAATCGTACCGATCGAAACGAACTTCATTGTCCTTAACCATTCTTAACGATCCGCATCGCGAATCCACACAGATTTTTTTCGAACGTTTCACAACTGAACAGGCTCTTACGCGCCTACGCGAAGTCGATGCGCGTGCCCGTGCGTCTCTTGCGGATCTCAAACGCACAGACGATGAGTGGATTCCGCTATCAACCGAAATCGATGCGGAAGGTCATGTGACGAAGAGTTCCCTCGGTGTGTTCGACCTGGCATGGCAGTCGCTTGATCATCCGGAGTGGCCCGCCCAGATCAAGAGCGAAACGGACCGCATCCGATCGCGGATTGAAGAAGTACATGGTGTTCCGCTGCGCTTCATTATTTGGGCCGGCATGGGCGGCTCTATTGAAGACAAGACTCTCTACAACGCCGCCGGTCTGCTGAAAGGCGGTCCACGCCTTTACTCGCTTGATTCCACAGACCCCGCCAAGCTGAAAGCCATCTTCGAAGAAATGCAGCGGCTCTCCGGCGAACCGCTTCCCGCGCTGCTCCGCTCCACTCTGGTAGTGGGAATGGCCATGGGCATGACGTCCTATGAGCCGGTCGTGAATCTGGAGCGGATTGCCGGGCTGTATGACCGCAACGGGATCGATGCCCGGCCGAACTTCATCTACATGACGCTGCCGGGAAGCGTTCTGGACCAGTTCGCCGGACCGCGCGGTTTCGAACGCATTCCGCTTCAACCGGACGGAGCGAATTCCACGGCTGGCCGGCACAGCGCGCCCCTCACTCGCGGCAGCCTCTACCCGCTCGCGTTTGCCGGCGCCGATCTCGAAGCGTGGATCGCGGGCGCACAGCTCACGGACGAAGAGATTCACACGGCATGGAAACTCTCCGCGTTCCTGCACGCGCAGGGCCTTGAAGGCCGTGACAAAGTTTCGCTCCTGCTTCCCGAATCCTGGGCCGCCGCCGGACTCTGGACCAAACAGGATGTAGAAGAAAGCCTGGGTAAGAGCGAGGATCTTGGAATTAAGGTTGTAATCGGCGAGAAAGTCCGGCTCCGCAGTTTCCGCCGCATCGACAACCCGAAGCAGGATCGCGTTTTTCTTGCGGTTCAGCGCAAAGGGGAAGCGCACCCGGAAGCGCGCAACATCACGGCCCTTCGCCACGCCGGGTACCCCGTTGCGATTGTCACGTTCCCGCACGCGAAGCCGCTCTCGCATTATATGCAGTTCATGCACTATGTGGTGGGCGGCTTGGGCTATCTCCGCAAGATGAATTTCGTCACTCAGCCTTCAGTGGAACTGTACAAATCGATCGCCAGTGAAATTTATGCGGAGGCGAACACTGCCGGAGGTACGGCCAACCTTCCGGTCTGGCGCGGCCTTCGCATGCCCTCCGCCAAAGAACTGGCAGCGCAACTGAAAAAGCAGGATTTCGAATATGGAGAACTGACCTGGTTCGGCGATCTCCGTTACAGCGAAGAAGGCCGCGCGCTACGGATTTCACTAGAGCGCATTGCCGACCGTATCTTTCGCTCCCGCCTGAAAATGCCCGTTGACATCTACGAAGGCCCGGCCATGAATCACTCGTATCACGAGATGATTATCGGCCATGGGCGCTGCTTCAGCATTGTTATGACGGCCGCGCGGCAAACCCGATTCCCGGCAGCGCACTACGAACCCGATTACCATATGGCGCAGTTCCTTTCGACGAAACTCGCGCTGGAACGGCGAGGCCGCCACGTGGTGGCCTTTCCTGTCGAGGCAATTGAAAACCTCGACGCCTACTTTCTTGAAGTGGCTTCGCACCTGTAGTCTATGTCCAAGTTCAAACCGGTGCGGCCCAAATCCAAGCAGCCCCAGGTCCGGGGCGGCCTGCCATGCGTGGTTCTCGTAATTCTGGCTTTTGTTTTCGTTCTCATTCTTCTTTTCCTCGTTATGAAATATGCGGCTTGATCACCGAACTCTATCCCAAATGCGCCCGGTCGATATTCAAACGGGCTATCTTTCCACGGCTGAAGGCTCCGTGCTGATCCGGGTCGGCCAGACTCATGTGCTCTGCGCCGCTTCGGTCGAAGATGGCGTCCCCCCGTTCCTTCGCGGTACGGGCAAAGGCTGGGTAACGGCGGAATACTCCATGCTTCCACGCGCCACTCTGAAGCGCACGCCACGCGAGGTGAACAAGGGCAAACCCTCCGGGCGTACGCATGAGATTCAGCGGCTCATTGGCCGCTCCCTCCGCGCCGTCGTGGATATGGACGTTTTGGGCGAGCGCAGCATCATGCTGGATTGCGACGTTTTGCAAGCCGATGGAGGCACCCGCACCGCGGCCATAACCGGTGCATTCGTCGCGCTTGCCATTGCGTTGAAGCGTCTGGTGGACACGCGTGTGCTGAAGAAGATGCCCTTGCGCGATTATCTGGCCGCCACCAGCGTCGGACTTGTCGGCAAGGAAGCGATGCTCGATCTTTGCTACGAAGAAGATTCCAAGGCGGACGTGGACATGAACATCGTCATGACGGGCGCGGGCAAGTTTGTCGAAGTGCAGGCCACCGCCGAACAGCAACCTTTTGACGACGATCAGATGAGCACGCTCACCGCTCTTGCCAAGAGCGGTATTGACGAACTAATTGCAATCCAGCGCGGCCTTGTTCACCTGCCGTGAAACTCTTCTGCGCTACAGGCAATGCGGGCAAGCTCCGCGAATTCCAACTGGCGGCCGGAGAAGGTATCGAAATCGAGGCGCTCGCCGGAATTGCAGCCCCGGAGGAAACCGGCAGCACCTTTGAAGAGAATGCCGCCGAAAAGGCGATGTATTACAGCCGGTTCGCGCCGGGTTTTCTCTTTGCGGACGATTCCGGACTGGAGATCGATGCTCTCGCGGGCGCGCCGGGCATCTATTCCGCACGCTACGCGGGAAACGATGCGGACAACAATGCCCGCGTGCTGCGAGAACTCGAACGCGCCACAAACCGGACCGCTCGTTTCGTTTGTGTGATCGCGCTCGCGGAACAAGGCAATCTGGTCCACACATTCCGCGGCGAAGTGGGAGGCGAGATTCTCAGGGCGCCTCAGGGCTCGGGGGGCTTCGGTTACGATCCCCTCTTTTACTACCCGCCCTTTCAATGCTCACTCGCCGAAGTGCCGGCAGAGAAGAAGCACACGGTCAGCCATCGGGGCAAAGCGCTTTCCGCAATGTTCGCTTATCTCAGTTCCCGAAAATAAAGCGTCCACGCCGCGGGTCCGCCCCGCCTTCCAGTACGCCGTTCCCAATTTTGATCACTGTGGGGGCTGACATGTTGCTCCACTCCCCGGTGACATTCACCTTGTGGCCCAACGCGGCAAGCCGTTCGATGGTCGCCTTCGGAATCCGGACTTCCAGATTCAGCTTCCCGGGAACAAACTCATGGTTCGCGAAGGAGCTATAGAAATGCTCCGTCTGGAACCGCGGCGATTCCACGGCTTCCTGCGGAGACATGCCAAATTCCAGCAGGTTCAGCAGGACTTGCAGCAGCGCCTGATCCTGGTTGTCGCCGCCCGGCGTCGACATGGCAATCAGCGCCTTGCCGTCTTTCAAGATCAAGGTCGGGCTCAGCGTCACACGCGGCCGTTTGCCGCCTTCAAGCACATTCGGATGCCCCGGCGTAGTCAGTAAAGTTTGCAGGCGCGTCCCAAATGGAATCCCGGTATCGCCCGCGATTACGGAGGGCAGCCAGGCTCCGGACGGCGTTGCCGAGAACACGTTTCCGTCGCGATCCACCACGTTCACGCAGGTTGTGTCCTGA
>JALYXI010000244.1 GCA_030947245.1 Acidobacteriota bacterium | reverse complement strand
GGTCGCGGGTGAGTTGAGTTTGAAAGCGGGCGGGCCGCCCGTGGTTCCGCCGCTTGAAAAGGAAGAGTTGTTTGGGATCATCGGTAAGCCGGAAAACTCGTGGCTGGTTACGCCGGACCCGTCCGAGCATAAGCGCCGGACCGTTTACTTGATTTCACGCCGCACTTTCCAGCAGCCTTTATTTGAGGCCTTCGATTCACCGGATGGCGTGCTTTCCTGCCCGCGGCGGAATGAGAGCACCACCGCTCCCCAGTCCTTGGCCCTCTTGAACAGCCGTTTTATGGTTGAGGAAGCCGGCGTGCTGGCTGGCAAAGTGGAAACCGTGGATGCCGCCTGGCTCCGAGTTCTGGGCCGGGCCCCGGGCGCACAAGAGCATGCTGCGGCCGAAGAGTTTCTGGATAAGCAAAGCAGCCGCCTCGGGTCGAAGCGCCTCGCTATGACGGAACTGGTTCGCGGCCTGTTGAACCTGAACGAATTCTTATACGTGGATTGAACACATGACCAGAAGAGACTTGCTGTTGCGCACGGGAAAGGGATTCGGAGCAGTGGCGCTCTCGAGTTTATTGCAGGGCGCGGACATGAACCCGATGGCGCCCAAGCTTCCGCCCCTACCCGGGAAAGCGAAGAGCGTGATCTATCTGTTCATGCATGGCGGCGTAAGCCACGTGGACACCTTCGACCCGAAGCCGGAGTTGACCAAGCGCACCGGGCAGCCGCTTTCGGTCGAACTGGCGAAAACCATCAAGACTAGTTTTATTCACGATCCCACCAAGGCCATTTTGCGCGGCAGCCCGTGGGAATTTAAACCGGGTGGGAATTGCGGCACGCCGGTGTCCGACTTGTACCCGCACCTCCGGCAGCGCATGGACGACATTACGGTGATCCGCAGTTGTTATGGTGACGTGTTCGACCATGCCCCTGCCATTTATCTCCGCAATTCCGGTTCTCAGTTTCCGGGCCGTCCGTGCCTGGGTTCATGGGTGACTTATGGATTGGGCACGGAGAACCAAAACCTGCCCGCTTTCGTCGTCATGTCCGACGGATCTACAAAGTCAGGGCCGCCCGCCTACAGCGCGGGTTTTCTGCCTGCCGTGTACCAAGGTACAGTTTTCCGCGGCGGCCAGACACCGATCCTATACCTGCGGAACCCTGCCGGCGTCAGCGACGAAGCGCAAAAGGACACGCTATCTTTCATCGGAAACGTGGACCGGATGCATGAGAGCGGCCATGCAGCAGATTCCACGCTCGATGCCCGTATCGCATCTTATGAACTGGCGTACCGGATGCAAAGCTCGGCGCCGGAAACGGTGGATTTCAGCAAGGAGTCCGCCGAAACCAAGAAGCTATACGGCATCGACGAGCCGAAAACGGATGACTTCGGGCGCAAATGCCTTCTGGCTCGGCGTCTGGTGGAGCGGGGAGTTCGTTTCGTACAAATTTACTCCGGTACGAATGTCGGAGCGGATTGGGATGAGGCCCACACGGATCTGGTGGGCTCACACACCCGAATGGCGGGCAAGAGCGACCAGCCCATCGCCGCTCTGTTGCAGGATTTGAAGGCGCGTGGACTGTTGGAATCGACGCTTGTCGTCTGGGGTGGCGAGTTCGGCCGCACCCCGCTTTCCCAAGGTTCCGGCGGTCGTGATCATCATCCGTATGGCTTTACCATGTGGATGGCCGGAGGCGGCGTGGAAGGAGGCCGCGTGCTCGGCGCGACGGACGATTTCGGCGTGCAAGCGACGGAAATGCGCGTCGATACGCACGATGTGAATGCAACCATTCTACGGCTGATGGGTATGGATCACGAGAAGCTAACCTTCCTTTATCAGGGACGGAATATGCGCCTGACAGACGTGAAGGGCGAGGGTGAGTTCACCAAAAAGCTGTTAGCCTGAGCTGACATGCTGGTAATCGGGTCGCGCGGGTCGCCGCTGGCGTTGTGGCAGGCGCATCACGTAAGCGATTTGCTGTTGGCGGGCGGTTTCGAGTGCCGGATCGAAGTGATTCGCACCAGCGGCGACCGTATGCAGGCCGCTTCCATCTCTGCCATCGGGACCAAAGGCCTGTTCACGCAGGAGATTGAAGAAGCAATGCTGGCGGGCAGCGTGGATCTCGCCGTTCACAGCCTGAAAGATCTCACGACGGAGTTGCCCGAGGGCCTGTGTCTAGCCGCCAGTCCGGCCAGAGAGGATGCGCGGGATGCCCTGGTCGGTTCCACACTCCACGATTTGAAACCAGGCGCGCGCGTAGGCACCGGTTCCGTGAGGCGGGCGGCGCAGTTGCGCGCGCTTCGTCCGGATGTGCGGATCCTGCCTATTCGCGGCAACGTAGACACGCGGCTCCGCAAACTGGCCTCCGGTGAATTCGATTGCATCCTTCTGGCCGCCGCCGGCTTAAAACGGCTGGGGCTCGCCGGTCACATCGCGCAGCAGCTCTCCTTCCAGGAAATGTGTCCCGCGCCCGGACAGGGCGCGCTCGGCATCGAAACGGCTTTGGATGGCCCGGGCTTCGAGGCTGCGAAAATTCTGAATCATCCGGAAACATGGGCAGCCGTTACAGCGGAGCGAGCGGTTCTCGAATCCCTTGGCGGCGGCTGTCAATTGCCTGCGGGCGCTATCGCCCACCTTTCCGGCGGCCGAATCCGGTTGACTGCGCTGGTGGCGGCTTGCGACGGTTCGCATTGCATCCGTGATTCGGCGGAGGGAATCAATCCACGCGAACTCGGTCTTAACTTGGGCCGCGCGTTGCTGGAACAGGGCGGCCGCCGGATCCTGGACGAGGTGTACGCAGATTCCCGGTAAGGTCTACCTGACCGGCGCCGGACCGGGTGATCCGGAACTGATTACGCTCAAAGCGCGTCGCGTACTCGAATCCGCGGACTGCATTCTCTACGACAATCTCGCCAATCCCGCGCTGCTGGAGCTTGCGCCGGAGCACGCGGAGCGGTTGTATGTCGGCAAGAAGAAGTCCGCGCATGCGTTTCCACAGGAAGAAATCGCGGCCATGCTGATTAAACGCGCGCAGGCGGGCAAAACCGTAGTCCGTTTGAAAGGCGGCGATCCCTTTCTTTTCGGGCGGGGCGGCGAAGAAGCCGAAGCCCTGGTGGAGGCCGGCATTCCATTCGAAGTAATTCCCGGCGTCACGTCCATGCTGGGGCTGGCCGCGTATGCCGGAATTCCCCTTACCCATCGGGAGCATTCTTCGTCTGTGACTGTAGTGACCGGCCACGAGCCGGAGAGTATCGATTGGACGCGCACCGGGCTCACAGATACGCTTGTAGTGCTGATGGGGTTGACCAGCTTCGGTGAGATTGCACGTCTCTTGATCGCTGCCGGACGCCCTTCCGAAACGCCTGCCGCCGCTGTCCGGTGGGCCACGCGGCCCGATCAGGAGATCCTCACCGGCACGCTCGGAACGCTTCCCGGTCTCATCGCGCAACACGGAATGAAACCGCCCGCAACCATTGTGGTCGGCGAAGTGGCCGCACTCGGGCGAAGGCTGAACTGGTTCGCGCGGTTGCCTCTTCACGGGCAGCGCGTTGTCGTAACTCGCCCTCGCGAGCAGAGCGGCAGCCTTGCTTTCGCGCTTCGGGAACTGGGCGCTCACGTAACGGAGTTGCCTGCCATTGAAATTCGCCCCGCTGCGGATTCGGGCCCTCTGGACCGCGCAATCGAAAAGCTGGAAGGCTACGGTTGGCTGATCTTTACTAGCGCCAACGGTGTCCGCTATTTCATAGACCGCCTCGACCGGTCGGACAAAGACCTGAGCGCCATTCGCGGCACGGTATGCGCCATCGGTCCGGCTACCGGGTGTACGCTACGGTCACTGCACTTGAAAGTAAGAGTGATGGGCGATGAGTTTGTGGCGGAAAGCCTCTTAGAAGCCTTGCCCGGGAGCATGGCCGGAGAGCGCGTGCTGATTCCTCGCGCAGCCGTTGCGCGCGATGTGCTGCCCGTCGGCCTGCAAGCCCGGGGCGCGGTGGTCGATGTCGTCGAAGCATATCGTACGGAAGCGCCTGCGGGCTTCCCTGCCCTAGCCGCCGCTGCCGTCGCCCAGTTACAGCCTCGGGATTGGCTGACCTTCACCAGCTCCTCCACGGTGCGCAATCTGGTAACTGCAATCGGCGCGGAATGTATCCGGAATGTACGGGTTGCAACCATCGGTCCGGTTACTTCGGCAACCGCTCGCGAATTTGGGATCGAAGTGAACACGGAAGCATCAACCTATACGTCGGAGGGCTTGGTAGAAGCCATCCTGAGGGTGGGATAATCGGACAGTGAAACGCGCGGGATTAACAGTGGCGGCAGCGCTTGCGGCGCTCAGTCTGGCAGGATGCGCCAAGAACATCGACAACAAGGAAGCGGTTCAGGAAGGCGTGCGCAAGGGCGTGGCAAAGCGCGGAATCGACGTAAACCAGATGGACGTAAACGTGACCGCAGTCTCCTTCCATGGCAACACGGCGGATGCGACGGTGGCATTCGCGCCCAAGGGAACTCCGGCGAGCAACGGCGTTACCTTTAACTATCAACTGGAACACGTGAAGGATGAATGGATCATTAAGGGCCGCTCCGCTCTGGATACCATGGGTCACTCAGGCGTAGGAGAACTTCCCGGTAAAGGCGGCGCTTCGGGGGCTCCCGGAAACCTGGCCAGTTCTCCTGACGGGCATCTCATGCCATCGAACCGGGGCAAGCAGCCGCTCGATAGTGCATATGGGACGGAAACGAATGGAAGCGGCGGAGTGCCGCTGCCTGCTGGGCATCCTGCCGTGAAATCGCCCTCTGCGAATCCTGGGTCGAAGACCGAGACCAGGCAGTAAATGCGAGTGGCTGTGCTGGGCGGCGGTCCGGCGGGCGCATTCACGGCGGAGCGGCTCGCCGCAGCCGGTGTGTCGACAGTGCTCCTGGATGAAAGACTGGCTTGGGAAAAACCCTGCGGCGGCGGCCTCACCTATAAGGCTTACCGGCAATATCCGTTTTTGGTTGAAACCGGCACGCCCAAGAAGTTCATCACCCACACACGCCTGGGGGCTCCGGGCGCTGCTCAAGTGTCACTCACCCTGGACCGTCCGGTCGTCATTTACTCCCGCAAAGAACTGAACGGCATGTTACTGGACCGTGCCGCCGGCGCAGGGGTGCAGATCGAAAAGACCAGGCTGCTGAGCGTAGCGCGCTCCGGTAAAGGATGGCGCGTCCAAACGCGCGAGGGCACGTTGACAACGGATTTCATCGTGGTCGCAACCGGGGCGCGCAATCCGCTGCGCGATCTCGCCACCGCGCTTAAAGCGGAAGATGCCATGTCTGCTTTGGGATACTATGTTCCGGGCGAGCAGAACTCCATAGACATTCAGTTCCTGGCCGGGTTGGCGGGTTACATTTGGGTTTTTCCGCGTTGCGGGCACCTGTCCGTAGGTATCTGCGGCAAAGGGGAGACTGCCAGTTCGCTTCGTAAACGACTGGAAGGGTATATGGCGGAGCGCGGAATGGCTTTCGCCCATGCGGATTTTTACAGCCATCTGCTGCCCTGTCTGAACACACCGGCCTGGAGCACAAACCGCGTAGCGGGCCCCGGTTGGCTGGCCGTGGGGGACGCGGCGGGATTGGTCGATCCCATCACCGGGGAAGGCCTGTATTACGCGCTGAGGTCCGCGGATTTAGCAGCTCAAACCATTCTCGCTGACAATCCGTCCTTGGCCGAAAGCGCCTACCGTGCTCTGCTCCGGCGGGATTTCGCGCACGATCTGGAATACGCTTCCCGCCTGGCAAACCGGATTTTCCACGGCAAACTGCTCTTTGGCGCCATTCCCACGCGCATGGTGCAGTTCACGCGGCGAAGCCCGGCATTTCGTTCCGCAATTCAGGATCTGTTTGCAGGAACTCAGCCCTATTCCGGGTTAAAGAGCAGGTTGCTAAAGAACTTAAACCGCAGCCTTCTGGAGTTGGCCATGAGTCCGGTCAAACAACAATGAAGCGAACGGTTTCTGAACAGTTGTTTCAAAGAGCGCAGCGCACCATTCCGGGTGGCGTAAACTCGCCGGTCCGCGCGTTTCGAAGCGTCGGCGGAAGCCCGATATTTATCGTGCGCGGGGAAGGGTCGCGGTTGTTCGACGCCGACGGAAACGAATACATCGATTACATCGGCAGTTGGGGGCCTTTGCTGCTGGGCCATCGCTTTCCCCCTGTGATTGAAGCCCTGCGGCGGACTCTCGAGACCGGTACCAGCTTCGGTGCGCCCACCGAAGGCGAGGTGGAACTGGCGGAGTTGATCTGCGAATTTGTGCCTTCGGTTGAGATGGTACGGCTGGTGAGCTCGGGAACCGAAGCATCCATGAGCGCTCTGCGCGTAGCGCGCGGATTCACGGGCCGCGACCTGACAATCAAGTTCGAAGGTTGTTACCACGGCCATGTGGATTCGCTGCTGGTGAAGGCCGGGTCGGGCGTCGCAACTCTGGGCCTTCCGGATTCGCCCGGCGTGCCGAAAGGCTTCAGCGACACCACGATTGCGATACCTTTTAACGATCACAGCGCCGTGGAAGCAACGTTTCGCTCCCACCCGGAAAAGATCGCAGCCGTGATTGTGGAGCCCGTGGCCGGCAACATGGGATGCGTTCCGCCCGCGCCCGGGTACCTGGCCGCCTTGCGCGACCTGTGCACAAAGAACGGAGCCCTGTTGATCTTCGATGAAGTGATGACCGGCTTCCGCTTGGCGCCGGGCGGGGCTCAGGAACTCTACGGGATCAAGCCGGACCTCACAATGCTTGGTAAAGTGATCGGTGGCGGGCTACCCATCGCCGCCTACGGAGGACGCCGGGACATCATGAGCTTTGTCGCGCCGAGCGGGCCCATTTACCAGGCCGGGACACTCTCCGGGAACCCGATGGCGGTCGCGGCCGGACTAGCTATGCTGCGGCATCTGAAAGCTCACCCCGAGGTCTATCGGACTCTCGAAGAACGTGCTGCGCTGCTGGCCACTGCCGCTCCCGAAAGCATCA
>JALYXI010000239.1 GCA_030947245.1 Acidobacteriota bacterium | reverse complement strand
CCAGAACGCCTTCCACGGTGGCGCGGCCCGCCATCTTGGCTACCGTGCCTTTGCGTTTCAGGACGGTAAGCTCCATCCGGAGCTGGTCTCCGGGGCGAACGGGTTTACGAAAGCGGGCGTAATCGATAGACACCAGGAAAACAAGATAGTTCTCCCGATCGGGTATGTTGCCGAGAACCAACACACCGGCGGTTTGCGCCATCGCTTCCACAATCAGCACGCCCGGCATGACGGGAAAATCCGCGAAGTGACCTTCGAAAAACGGCTCGTTCACGGTTACGTTCTTAATGCCAAGGATGCGCTCTGTATCCATTTCCAGAATGCGGTCCACGAGCAGCATGGGGAAGCGATGCGGCAGGATTTGCCGTATCTCATCAATATCCAGAGTTGGCATGGAACCCGCTAGTATAACAACCGTGCACACAACATTGGCTTGGGCGGAAGCGCAACTTCCCTCATTCACAAAGCTGCTCCGGCGGATGGTGGAGTGCGAATCGCCCAGCGACGACCGGGCTGCGGTGAACCGGTTCGGGGAGTTGCTCGCGGATACCGTCTCGAAGGAAGCGGTTGTGAAGCATGTAGGGGGTGGCCGGTACGGGAAGCATGTAATTTGCGAGTTCCGCGGCGGCAAACCAGGCGGGCGGATTCTGGTACTGGCGCATGGCGACACCGTATGGCCTAACGGTACGCTGAAAACGATGCCGTTCCGGGAGGCGGACGGGCGCCTGTGGGGTCCCGGCGTATTGGATATCAAGGGCGGGATCGCAGTCTTCCTGTTCGCGATGCAAGCGGTGCGGGAACTGGGGCTCCCATTAAAGGGAAAGGTGCTGCTGCAAGTGAACTCGGATGAGGAGGTAGGCAGCCCCTCCTCACGCGCCCTGACCGAGCGAAACGCTTCCGCAAGCCAGGCTGTGCTGGTGGTGGAGCCGGGAACCGGTTTGGAAGGCAAGCTGAAAACCGCCCGGAAGGGAGTCGGCGCGTACCGGGTGGCTGTCCGAGGCCGGGCGGCCCATGCCGGGGTGGATTTCGAACAGGGGGCAAGCGCGATTCTGGAACTGGCCCGGCAGATTGAGAAAATTGCCGGTTTCACCGATCTTTCGCGCGGAGTGACGGTGAATCCGGGAGTGGTGAGCGGGGGCACACGCTCCAACGTGATTGCGGCGGAAGCGGCGGTGGAAGTGGATATACGGGTGGCAAAGCTTCGGGATTCGGAGCGCCTGGACCGCAAGTTTCAGGCGCTCCGGGTGATAGACAGGCGATGCTCGATTGAAATCACAGGCGGCTTAAACCGGCCGCCCATGGAGCGCACGCCGGGTGTGGTCCGGTTATTCAAAATGGCCCGGAGGGTTGGGGCGGAAATGGGCGTGACGGTGGAAGAGTCGATGACCGGAGGAGGTTCCGACGGGAACTTTACCGCGGCGCTGGGGGTACCGACCCTGGATGGATTGGGGTGCGTGGGGGAAGGGGCGCATGCGCCGGGCGAGAGCATTGTGCTCGGGCGGGTGCCGGAGCGCATCGCGCTTCTGGCCGGGTTGATTTCAGAAACCCTGCAAGTCTGTGCCTAGCAGGTAGACGGAAACAAAGACCATCAGCCACACGACATTGGTGAAGTGGACGAAGAGCGCCGCCGCGCCCACATCGGACCGCTTCAAATTAACAATCAGCATAAGGAGATAGGGCAGCCCGGCAATCAGATGGAGAGCGTGGAAACCGCTGAGGACGCAGAAAGTGGCGGCATAAATCTGTGGAGGCCTTTCAAAGAAGAGCAGGCGCGCCCACTCCATGGCGTCACAGATCAGGAACATAATCCAAACGCCGATAGTTGCGCCGATGAGCCGGGAAGCGAGAGGCAAATCGTTTCTTACCTGAGCATTCGCCGCGGCTGCCATTGTGAAGCTGGCGCTTCCGGCGAAAAGGGTCATCGCAATGGCCATAATTGCGCTGGCAAAGTGAAGGGCTCCCGCCCATTCTGGGGCCTTTATGCGGAAGTAAATGTACACAAAGAAAAGGATGAGGAAGCCAGCCAGGTCCACCAGAAGGAAGCGGAACATGGCGCGTTGACGGCGCGTGCGGACCAGAGTCATCCGCGGTAAATCAGCAGTAACATCAGGCCGATCCAAAGCACATCGAGGAAGTGCCAGAAGACTACCGAAACATCGACGAACGTCCGGCGCGCGGGGCCCAGTTTAAATCGAAGCGCCGCTTGCGCCACCCAGAGCAACGCGCCCAGTCCAACCACCGCATGCGCGGCATGCGTCCATGTGAGGATATAGAAGAAGCCGTTGCTGGGATTACCCGCAACGAAAAGGCCGGCACGGTTCAGTTGGCGCCAAGCGGCAATCTGTCCAAACAAGAAACCTGCGCCCAAAACCGTGCCGACGGTCCAAAACCAGTTGAATGCTACTCGGTGAGATCTAAGGAGGCGGCGAGCCGCATCCAAAAAGATGCTGCTGGTGAGCAGTACCGCTGTGTTGGGCCAGAGAATCCAGGGAAGGGGCATCTTCACCCAATCGTGGCTAAGCTGGCGCCGGACGATCAGGGCGAACGCAAGCGCACCGAACGTGATCAGGCTGGCGGTCATCATGACGGCTAGACCGATCAGCGAGGTCTTGCGGCGCGCGCCGTGCTCTTCAGAATTGTTGCTTTGGCCGTCGCCACCGCCGGGAGGTGGAAGTTCTACCGGGGGGCGGCCACCCTCACCGGTGCGGGAAGGAGATAAAGTTCCGGGCACGCTGGCTCATCCTCATTATGAAGGGATGCGCGATGAATGCGGGGGCCAGCTTTTCTTAAGCGGCTTCAGGGAAGGCGAGATGGCTCTTTACTAACGCTTTGTTCAGGACGGTGACGGCTTCAGGCTGAGAAACGCTCTTCGCGATCGAGACTTCCGAAACCAGCATATGGCGGGCGCGTTCCAGCATCTTCTTCTCGCGGAAGGAAAGCGGTTTGTCAGTCTGCAGGATCAGCAGCCCTTTCAGAACTTCGGCAATCTGAAGGAGGTTGCCGCTTTGCATGCGATCGCTATTTATTTTAAAACGGTTTTTCCAATCCGGGCAGTTATGACATTGGCCGGTTCCCAGGTAGGTAAGCACGCGGGATATTTCCGCGTTTTTTGTGATCTTTCGGAGTCCGATATTATCCACGTTGGAGAAGGGCACCACCACGGTCATGCTGGTGTAAACCAAACGTAAAAAATAGCACTTTTCAAACTGCTCTCCGAAGGAACGCGCGCTGATATTTTCAATCGTCCCAACACCCTGGTTGGGATAAACCACTTTTTCACCGATTTCGAAGGTCATTACTTGGATCCCCCTGGATCTACCACCGGCTGCGGTTACAAGTTTAACTGGTCGTTTACAGACGATTGATGGTACTAATAGAAAATTTTAATGTCAAGTTCTACACGTTGGAACGCCTGTCTTCAGGGAAGATGAGCGAAAGCTCACTGCAAATTTCAGTTTTATGGGTCGAAGTACTGGTCCTGCCACTGTACTGAATTCGTTTGATGCCACTACGGCGAAGTGGCTATTCTCCAGCTTTTCTTACCGCGACATCCGGCTCTTCCAGCAGTAGCCGCTGGAGCGTTCGCAAGTCGTTCAGAATTCGCCGACTGGCTGTGATGTGCGAGTTCAGTTTGGTCAAATTGAAAGCGACCAGCTGCAAAGCTTCTTTGCGCCGATTGGCGCGGTCCGCCACCGCAATGGAAATCTCAGCATCGATGTCGGCCTGGGCCTCTTCAACGGCTTCGAGGAGCATGGCAACGTAACGGTGGGAGCCTTCAATGCTATCGAACGGAGTGTCAGGCATGGAGTGTCATTTATTCTGCCATAGCGTAGCGGAAAGCAGGCGGGCGGCGGCGCCTTCTGTGAACTGGCGGCCTTCCATAAGGGTATGGTAATCTTTTGTTGTCCCGCTAAGCGGGGACGTAGCTCAGTTGGTTAGAGCGCCGGCCTGTCACGTCGGAGGTCGCGGGTTCGAGCCCCGTCGTCCCCGCCAATTCTTGTTGATTCGCTCCGCCTCCCCTTCTCACGCCGTCCGAAGGATCTGTCGTTTCACTTGCACACATGTTAGCAATGGGCCCTATACGGTTAGCAATGGGCCCTATACGGCCCAAGCGGCCGCGAAATGCGAAAGCCACTGCTAGAAACGCCACTAATAATCAGAACCGAACCCCTTTAGTTAGTTGGCTGTTGAACACGGGATACTGAGTCTCGGGCGTTGGAGCCAATGTCGCCGGATAGTGATTCAGTAACTTGGCGATCTTCGGCGTTTTCGCGCAACCCGCAGCATGACAAACAGAACCGAGCCGCAGCATCCAAACCACAGCGTACCCGGTTCCGGAATTGCTTGCTGTTCGGGCGTTGCTCCTGTCACCCCCGCCCCGAGCCGCACCACGGTTGCCGCCCGCTGACCACCGGGAAGGTTTTCATAGGCTCCTCCGTTGTTGACCACATAGATGTCCTGAGAGTCGGCGGCAGTGCGCCCGAAAGCCAAGGACGAGTCTCCGAGAAGCCCATCAGCCTGCGTCGCAACGATCGACCGGGTTCCGTCCGGGAAGAGGCGAATTACGGAGTTTTCCACCTGGGTTGCCAGAAAGAGACTACCATCCGCGCCGAAGGCGAAGTCGTCGAGCGGAAGTCCGGATGCGTAAACGGACGGCGCTCCGGCGGAGACGTCCGGCAGAATCGGCACGCGGATGATGGTCCCCGCGCCTGTATTCGTGATGTACGCAGCGCCTCCGAACAGTTTGACCCCATTCGGGCCGATTGGCAGCGAATCGTTGTTTGGCTCGAGAAGACCACCGCTCAGCCATGCGCGGGCGCTTCCCGTGTTCACGTTCACCTGCCATACCGTTGCCGCGCCGTCGTCGGCCACCAGGACCACTCCGGGGCTGAATGGCGTAACGCCATTCAGAGACTGCGCGCCGGCTATATCGGTAATCAGCGAGCGCGTTCCGTCCGGTTGAAACCGGTAGAGGGACGTCCCGGAGGCGACAACCAAGTTCCCGCCGGTATCGAACGCAACACCAAGGGCGAAGTCCGGCGCCTGCCCGAAGACCTGGCTTGATCCTCCGAGCGAAATCCGGTAGATAATGCCATCCAGAAACGATCCCGTAACGAACAGGTCGCCGCCGGAACTGACGGCGATGTTCTCCAGATTAGTGGGCACGGGATACGTGACCAGTGTGGACGCATCCAGAGCAGCCGCGGACAGGAGTATAGCTTGAGCTAAGTAACCAAATCGTTTCATGGCGCAACTCCTTACTGCACAACGATGGTCACCGGCGCGCCAGCCGACCCGCCCGCGCTCAATTCCACTTTGGCGGTTCCCTTCGTCACATCCGCGGGTAGCCGGAAGTTTACTTGATAGCCGTCCACCGTGCCGGGAAGCCCCACCGCTCCGAACACCACCGTGGATCTGCCGTTGACTCGAACCTCAACCAGCGAATCCACAGGGGCGAGAGCGTTCGGCGGGAACGGCTGACCGGCTGCAACGCCGGGCCGCGTCGCACCCAAGCCCTTGGCAAAAATGGCGAGCACCTCTCCGGCGGTTGCTGCGTTTGACGAGGTGACAGA
>JALYXI010000218.1 GCA_030947245.1 Acidobacteriota bacterium | reverse complement strand
CCTGTCCACCTGGATTCACCCCGGCAGTTTACCGGTGGGAAGCAACGTGACCGCCCCCGCCCATTCCGGAAGCCCGGCCGAATCCACCGCCACCCGCCACCGAGCTCCTGGAGCCGCCACTCATAGCGGCGCCGCCACTGAATCCCGACGCAGCGCGCCCGAAGCCGCTGTTGGCCTGGACATTGCTGCCCTGAAAACCTCCCGCGGCTCTTCCGAACCGGCCACTCCGGTCGCCTTGGTGAACGGTGTATCCACGTCCGTAGTAGCCGGCCCCATACCCGCCGTAATACCCGTAAGGCGATCCATAAAATCCGAGCGGCGAATAGTAGCTATACCCGAACGGGCTATACAGAAAGCCGCTGCCCGGCAGATACGAATAAAAGCTGAACGCGGGGTTCCAGTACCATCCTCCACCGGCCCAACCACCACCCCCCGCCGCCAGATACGTCTGTGCCGAAGCCGCGCTCGCTTCCGAAAGGTACGCGCTCCTCACATTGCTCCACTGGTACAGGTCATCTACTTTATTCCGGTCGAACTTCACAGGATGCAGTGCGCTCACGGAAGTAAGCTTGCCTTTCTTTAGATCCACCGTGCGGTCGTCCTCGCGAACTTGCGCCTTCCCGTCATAGACTGACACTTCGCCGCGGTCCGCGTCGAACCGGTACAACCCATTCTTCTCAAGCGTGGTCACAGAACCGCGATCGGCAATCTGAATGTGATTCTCTTCGTGAAGATCCGTCGCTTCCACCAGCGCCTGCCCGTGTAGAATCTCCAGCGCCGTGTTGGTCAGCCCGGCGGAATCCATCCTCACCGCGCTGTTGTCGCCCAATCGAAGAAAAACGCCGGGGGTCAGCAAAATTTCCGCCTTGCCCCGCCCCGTTTCCAGCGTCTGGCCCTGTTCCAACTCAGCCGTGCCCACAGACTTTGACGTAATTTGCTGACCGTTTAATCCGGCCTGCCCTTCCACATAATTCACCATTCCCGGATGCGCCGGGATCGCGCCCCAGGCAGGGGCGGATAGCAGCGCGGCGAACAATCCGGAGACAATCGCCGTCCATCCTTTTCCATTTCCTGTTATGCGCATAATATGTTCTTGCTTTCACTTAATTTGATGCGGCCCAAAGGTCTTTAGTTGCGGACCCGGTTCCTGGTTGAGTGACACGTTAAGTGACACGCGCTGAATGAGATCCTTGGCCCCGTGAACCTGATTCTCACCAATGACGACGGAATCCAGGCGCCCGGTCTCGCCGCTCTCGAAGCCGCTTGCCGGGGCTGGAGCCTCCCCCTGGTCGCCGCTCCGGACCGGTGTCACTCATCCATGAGCCACCGCGTCACCACCGCCACTCCGATTCTCGTAACCGAAGCCGGCCAAAACCGCTTCCAAATCGACGGCAGTCCAGCCGATTGCGCACGCATCGCTCTCACCGAACTCACGCCCGGCGCAGACTGGCTCATCTCCGGGATCAACCTCGGCGCGAACCTCGGCGTGGACACCTACCTTTCGGGTACCGTAGCCGCCGCCCGCGAGGCCGCGCTCCTCGGAACCCCCGCCATCGCCATCTCGCAGTATATTGCCCGCGGTCTCCAACCCGATTGGCCCGTCACTGTTGCCCGCGCCCGCAACGTCCTCCAAATCCTCTTAGCCCAGGCCCTCGCGCCGGGCGAGTTTTGGAACGTCAATCTGCCTCATCTTCCCGAATCGGCCCCTGAACCCCAGGTCCTCTTCTGCTTGCTCGACCCGTCTCCCCTTCCCGTCAGTTTCCGCCGCACCGGCTCCAGCTACCGATACAGCGGGGACTATCATAGCCGTACCCGCCTGCCGGGCCATGATGTGGCGCTCTGTTTCGCGGGCGCAATCACCGTCACCAGAATGGCTATAACAGGAGGTAGCCACACAGGCTGTAACCATGTCTCAGGAATCCTTTGATCCCGGCTTAACTCAGCAATACGGCGGCAGCGTCCGCAGGTTTATCAATAAAGACGGAACATTCAATGTTCACCGCACCGGCGCCCGCTTCCAGGATTGGAACCTCTACCTCTACCTGGTCAGCATCCCCTGGCTGCGATTCATCGCCCTCGTGTTTCTGGCTTATCTGCTCACGAACCTGATCTTCGCCTCGATTCTTTATTCGATCGGTGTCCAGCACCTCCAGGGCGCGGATTCTTCCACTCCCGCGCGCGCTTTCCTGAGCGCCTTTTTCTTCAGCACGCACACGCTCACAACAGTCGGTTACGGCAACATCTATCCCAACAACATTGGTACCAACTCGGTAGCCGCTCTCGAAGCTCTGATCGGGCTTTTGGGCTTCGCCGTCGCCACCGGATTACTCGTAGGCCGCGTGTCGCGCCCCTCCGCCCGCATCGCCTTCAGCGAGAAGTTGCTCATCGCTCCTTACCAGGGCGGCTCCAGCCTCCAGTTCCGCATCGCCAACCAACGCTCAAACAGCCTGATGGAGCTGGAAGCGAAAGTATTGCTCATGACCGTCGATTCGACCGCGGATGGCCTGAAGCGCGATTACCACGTGCTGCACCTGGAGCGCTCCAGCATCTACTTCTTCCCGCTCACCTGGACGGTGGTCCACCCCATCGACCACCGCAGTCCTCTGAGCGGCATGACCGCAGCCGATTTCGAACGCCTTCAACTCGAAGTTCTCATTCTGATCAAAGGCTTCGACGAAACCTTTAGCCAGTCCGTCCATGCCCGGTCATCCTACCGCTATGACGAAGTCATCTGGAACGCCGGTTTCGCCCCGGCTTTCCACGTGGACCCGCAAGGCGATATGGTCCTCCAAGTAGACCGCGTAGGTCTCTTAAGAGAGCCCTGAATTACTTAGAAAACTATGATGGGCTCAAAGCAGCGTGAGCGGGTCGACATCGATGACC
>JALYXI010000211.1 GCA_030947245.1 Acidobacteriota bacterium | reverse complement strand
GGTATACAGCGCCTGCCACAGAACAGCTTGCCAGCCCGGTAAGAAACGCGATCTTACGCCCGCGCCGGTCGGCCAGCGGCCCTGAAAAGAAGCGGCTCCCCAGCGCCACAAAGGAGAAGGTCCCGATCACAAAACCAACCGTTTGATCCGAACCGTGCAGATCGTGCCGAATGTGAGGGGCCAGCCGGGGCAGCACCGTGCCGATCCCGAGAAATCCGAGAAATGTGGCGCCTATCAAAGACCAGAAGCGGAGACCGAAGTTCACTCACTCCAGTTTACGGTTTTGAAGCGCGATACACTGAAGAACGAACCGAAATGGGTTTAAGAGGCGTCTGAATCTTATATGAATAGCCGTTCCAAGTTTGCCGTCGTGATGTCTTCCACGTGTTTAGTTCTCGTTCTGTTGCTGGGCACGGTTCTCAGCAAGGGCGCGCCCGCGGAAACCCCCGGCACGGGCATTTACAGGCACTTGGCGGTTTATACCGAGGTTCTGTCGCGCATTAAGAGCGAGTATGTGGAGGAGCCCGACATGAAGAGCGTCACCCAGGGGGCGCTTACCGGCATGCTGGAATCCATTGATCCGTTCGCCAGCTACTTAAATGCCCAGCAGTACAAGGAGTATCTGAAGGACTTCGATTCGCACCGCGGCGACATCGGTGTCGTGCTGGCGAAAAAGTACGGTTATATGACCGTGGTGGGTGTGGTTCCGGGTTCCCCCGCTGCGAAATCCGGTTTCTCAACGGGCGACATGATCGAGAGCATCAAAGGTGTGGCTACCCGCGATATGCCCCTCGCTTACGCCTCCCTGCTGCTTCGCGGAACGCCCGGCTCACCCATTGACCTGACGGTTCTCCGCCGCAAGCCCGAGCCTCAAAAAATGACAGTTACCCGGGCGGTGATTGCTTATCCCGCGGTGACCGCCAAAATGCTCGATAATCAGGTGGGTTATATTAAGCCGGAAACGTTGGCCGACGGCAAAGTGAAAGAAGTCGCCGCGGCCGTCGAGGCCCTGCGCAAGAAGAATGCGACCAAACTGGTTCTGGATCTCCGCAACTGCGCCGTCGGTAACCCCGAAGACGGAATCGAATTGGCGAATTTGTTCCTCGATAAAGGTTTAATCGGGTACGTCAAGGGCCAGCGCTACGCCAGGAAAGATTTTAACGCCGAGGCGCAAAAGGACATCTTCAAGCTCCCACTGGTTGTGATTACAAATCGCGGGACCGCGCAAGCGGCCGAAGTGGCGGCTGCCGCGCTTCAGCAGGATAAGCGCGCCAAGATTGTAGGCGAGCACACCTACGGTGATGCCTCCATCAGGCAGGCGGTCACCATGGACGACGGTGGCGCCATCATCCTTTCGGTCGCGAAGTACTACGGCCCCGATGGAAAGGCGATTCAAGACATTGGAGTCACTCCGGATACTCCAATGGTGGAAGCCGACAATCAGATTGAGCTGGATGAAGAAGGCGAGCCGGTCGGGAAAGACGAAGCGTCCACGAAACCCGCGGAGGATTTGCTCTTGAAGAAAGCCATCGAACTCGTGAGCGGAGTAACTACCGCTTAGCCGCCGCGTTACTCCGCCAGATCTATAGAGTCTGCCGTCTACAAAGTCTTTAGATACGCGATCAGATCGTTCTTTTCCGTATCGGTTAGCATGTCGCTGTATGCCGGCATGCCGTTACCACCGGCGTTGATCATTGCGCGAACATTCGCTTCTGTGGGCGCCTTGCCGTTGTTCATCTTCTCTTTCGCAAACTCACCTTTCAGACCAGGCCCCATCTTCTTCTCAGCGCTGTCGGCGTTGTGGCACACGCTGCACTGCTCAAACACTTCTTTGCCCTTAGTGGCATCGCCCTTCTTTTCATCTTGGCCAAAGGCCGCCACCGTCATCCACATCGCCCCTACTGCCGCTGCCATGCCCAGTTTCCGCATCGGAATCTCCTCGCGTCACCAGTCTACAATTAAATTCAGGCGCAACGGCAAGCCTGCGCCATCCTTAATCTAAAGAAAAATTCATGCGAATATTATTGTTCAGCGGGAAGGGCGGTGTCGGAAAAACCAGCCTTGCCGCGGCCACCGGGCTCCAGCTTGCGAAGCTTGGATACCGCACGCTGGTGATGAGCGTCGATCCCGCTCACAGCCTTGCCGATTCCTTCGACCTCGAAGGCAGTCTCTTCGACGCCTCCACGGGCAACCCCCTCGAAGTCGGGCCTAATCTGTCTATTCACGAAGTCAACATACAGCTGGAAATTAAGCGGCACTGGCGCGAGGTCTCCACATATCTGGTTTCCGTCCTGCGTACCTCCGGCCTCAGCAGCGTGGAAGCCGAAGAACTCGCCATCCTGCCCGGAATGGAAGAGCTCAGCGCGATGATGTATATCAACCAGCATCGCCGCAATGCAGCTTACGACGTCATCGTGCTCGATTGCGCCCCCACGGCGGAATCCCTTCGCTTTGTCAGCATGCCAACCACTATCGAGTGGTACATGAAACATATTTTTCCCTGGCAGCGCGGCATCATCAAGGCCGTGCGGCCCATCGCCAACCGGATGTCGCCCGTTGAGCTTCCGGGCGAAAGTTATTTCGATAATCTGAAAGCCCTGGCGTCGCGGGTGGACGGGATCGCCGAATTGCTCGAAGATCCGCGGACCACCAGCGTGCGCCTGGTAACGAACCCCGAGAAGATGGTCCTGAAGGAAACGCAGCGCGCCTTCGTGTACTTCTCCCTCCATGGACTCACTGTGGATGCCGTTCTCGTGAATCGCGTCCTGCCCGATGCCATTCAGGACGCGTGGTTCGCCCGATGGCGGGATTCTCAAGCACGCGTACTGGAGGAGATGGACAGCTTTTTCGCGCCTGTTCCCGTGCGCCGCGTGCCTCTCTTCACTCAGGAAGTGGTCGGGACCTGCGGCTTGCGGGAATTGGCCGCGCATCTGTACCGGCCCGATGAAGACCCGGCGGCCGTCACGCGTACGGAAGCGCCTTACTCTTTTCACAAAATGGATGGTTTCCACGAAATCCGCATGCGGCTCCCATTCGCGGCCAAGGGCGACGTGGGACTATTTAAGAAGGGCGACGAGCTGGTGATTCAGATCGGAACCTTGCGGCGGCACGTGGGATTGCCGGCGTCGATGGCCGGATTGCAACCGGCAAAAGCGCGGCTGGAGAATCAGTCGCTGACTGTGGAGATGCGCGAGGGCTGATATGGATGGTCAACAGGGTGGGCAATGTTTCTGCTGCGGCGTGGGTCCCCAGCTAACCGCAATGGCGAAGTCGGCAGCGAAGTCGGTAGCGAGGTCGGTCATGCCGGGTCCGGCTTTGGAGCACTTTAAAGCCTCGCAGGTTGAGTTTCTGAAAGGTCTGCGGCATTTGCTGGATGCTCGTATTCAACGAATGAGCGCAGTGAAGACTCACGGAACATCGATTCCCGTCGAATAAATCTGCTAATCTCTATAGGGAAGGTGGAGTATGTCGGCGTTTGAAGCAGAGTACGACAAAATCGTTCGTTCCGAAATTGAGACGTTCCGCGCGCGCGCGGACGAATATCTTTCCGGCGCAATCACGGAAGACGAATTCCGCGGCTTCCGGCTACGGCATGGAATCTACGGGCAGCGTCAGCCCGGGGTCCAGATGGTTCGAACCAAGTTTCCTTCTGGCGTAGTTACCGCGGATCAACTCCGGCAATTGGCTTTGATCTCCGATCGTTTCGCCTCTGGAAAAGGCCACATCACCACGCGCCAAAACATTCAGTACCACTTTGTGCCTCTTGCGCAGGTGGCGGATTTGATGCACTTGCTCGCCGATGCGGGCCTCACCACGCGCGAGGCTTGCTTCAACACCGTCCGCAACATCACCGCATGCCCAAAAGCGGGTTTAAGCCGCCATGAAATTTTCGATGTGCGCCCCTATGCTCAGAAATTGGCATTCGCTTTTCTGCGCAAAGGCCTCACAGACAGCATGCCGCGCAAATTCAAGATCGCCTTCGACGGTTGCGAGCACGACGACATGCTCCTTGGCATTCATGATTTGGGCCTGAAAGCACTGATCCGTGATGGCAAGCGCGGCTTCCGGGTGGTGGTCGCCGGCGGCCTGGGTCCCATGCCGGTAGAAGCTCAGGTGCTCGATGAATTTCTCCCAGAAGATCGCCTGGTGCAACGCGCCGAAGCGGTGCTCCGCGTCTTCAATGAGTACGGCAACCGGAAAAATCGAAACAAAGCGCGCCTGAAGTTCGTCATGCGGGAACGCGGCTTTCCGTGGCTCCAGGAGGCGGTCGAGAAAGCGTATCAGGACGTTCTCACCAACGGCGGCATTCCCCTTCCGGAGCAGGTGCCGGAAGGTTTCGGCGGGTTCCGGTCTCATCCGCCGCCCCTTGGCAAAGGCGATCTGCTGCCGGTCCTGAATCGCAGCCGCGGCACTGCGGAACTGGATAGCTGGCTTGAAACCAACGTCGAAGAGCAGAAGGATCCCGGCTATGCCATGGTCACGGTCACGGTGGACCAGGGCAACTTATCGAGTGAGCAGATGCGAGTGGTGGCCGGAATTGCCGAAGATGCGGGAGACGGGCTCATCCGCGTGACCATCGATCAGAATCTGGTTCTCGGATTTATTCCGCTCGCCAATTTGCCTCGCGTTCATGTCGCTCTCGCCGCCGCAGGTTTGGGCCGTCCCGGCGCCCATGAGATTGACGATGTCGTCACCTGCCCGGGAGCGTATTCCTGTAATCTCGCGCTGACCAAGTCAATGAACTTGGGTGCCGCGATTCAGGACACTGTGCGCCGTTACGACAGCCCGGAAGTCCGAAAGCTGAACGTAAAGATTAGCGGTTGCCCCAATTCCTGTGGTCAGCACTGGACCGCCGATTTCGGTTTCTATGGCAACGCCCGCAAGATTGAAGGCCGCGAAGTTCCCTACTACCTAATGGTATTGGCCGGCGGCCCCAACGAATTTGGCCTTGCGGTCCAAAGTATCCCGGCGCGGCTGGCCCCTACGGCGGTCGAGCGCGTCATCGATCACTACCAGGCCAATCGCCTTCCTGAAGAGAACTTCCGCGC
>JALYXI010000182.1 GCA_030947245.1 Acidobacteriota bacterium | reverse complement strand
GCCGAAGTAGTAGCCAGGACGCTCTGGAACGGGTTCGTCTCCGAAGCGGCAGGTGCGGATGGGCGGGCAGTTGCCGGCACTGCGTTCATCTGATGAGTTGCGTGATTGATTGCGTAATCGATGCGGTGAATCATAGTTGTCTATCCGTTTACTTTTGCGACTTCCTCGATAGCGTGGCGGTTCATGTCCGCTCCGATATTCATTGCTTTTTGCAGCATTTCGAACTGCCGCATTACGCTGACCAGCCGAACGGCGCCTTCCGCCGGACCTGCATTCGAGTTCTCCAGTTTCCCCTGCAGCACTTCAGCTTTCGAAGTTTCGACCGCCTTAGCCGGGTCCACTGTATAGAAGTAGTTCAACCCGCGCTTATTCAGGTCAACCGGCTCGTTGAAGGTGTCAACCTGGAGTTGCCCTAAATCCTGGCCATCCTGCAGTACCGTTCCATCGCGCAAAATGTTGACGGGTTCCGCTGCCGGATTGGTTTGGACAGTGCCGCCTGAGCGCGTCCGGACCGGATACCCGTCGCCGGTGGTCAATACGCCCTTCGAAGACAGTGAGAAGTTTCCGTTTCGTGTGTAGAGGGTGCCGGAGGGCCCATTCACGGCAAAGAAGCCGCGCCCGCTGAGTGCCATATCCAATTTGTTGTCCGTTTGATGGAGACCGCCCTGCGAGTAATCCGTCCAGTGTTTCTCGATTACCGGCTGCGTATCCGGAGATGCACCACTCCCGTCAGTTTCCGGCGCTTGCGCCTCGGCCGACACATATAGACCATAAAACTCACGATCGGATTTGAACCCGCCGGTTGACGTATTGGCGAGATTGTTCGCTAATAGCTCTAATGATTCGAACCGTGCGCGCATACCGCTTGCGGCCGTTAGTGAAAGCGCATCCATAGAAGTTCCGTTCTCTAGAAAGCAAACCGTGCGCCAACGGAAACAAACTTTGTAAAGCGCTCAAAGTACGGGTATTCAGGCCGATAAGCCTTATAAGCACAGGACCGGTTACGCGGCAAAGCTTTGCCGATATCGGACAAGAGGCAAAATCCTGACGCACGGTTTCCGCTTAACGCGTTGAAACCGCGGGTCACTGGATTGGCGCGCCAGATGCCTCTCTCACCGCGTGACTTCCACGAAAGTGGCGCCCGCCGGTAACCATGGGGCGCCCGCGAATCCGCTTTCCGCACCGGTATCGCGGCAGGCCGGGTTTGCTGACCTAATGGGAAGCCTGATCGGTGACGGGCCTCAACCCGCCGCCGTGGCTTTCTCTCCCGCGCCGCAATCCTCCTTTGCAAAACTGGCCTTCTTGCCAGCTCAGATTCCTGACGCGCTCGATGCCGGTCAGCCGGACTCCGGCAGTTCGAACAATACCCCGATAGATCAGGATAGAAGCAAGAGCCGCGCCGGTTCGTCTGGTCTTACCGGGACTCTAACGGAAACCGCGCCCTCAGATACAGAGAAGCTTTCCAGGGACGCCCAAGCGGTACTGCTCGCGAAGGCAGTAGAAAGCTCGCCCGAAACACTCCCGTTCCTGATTACAATTCCGAAGCCGGCCGCACCTCCGGCCGCACCCCCTCCCGATGATGCGCTTTCATCAACAAGTGCAGAGCCACGGATTCCGGTGATGTTTGACCCTCCGTCCGTCCTCGCGTCAGCGGGATCGTTGCAAACGCGAAAACCGCTGGACCCTGAAGCCGCCCGGCTTACTGTTCCGGCCGGCGCTTCCACGCAACCCGAAGCGCCGATAGAACTGGCCTTCGCAGCGCGATTGCTGCCTCTTCCCCCAAACATCAATTCATCATCTGAGCCAGGCACTCCATCGACACGCCGGCCCGCGGCTCCTGCCATTTCAACCGCTACAGACAAAACACCGGTGATCTCAGCGAATAGCCCGGAACCGATTCCACCAGCCTCGCAGGCTTCAGACTCCTCTCACAAGGACAGGCAGCCCGCTTCCGAGCACAAAACGGAAAGCACGGAATCAATCGGCGCGCTCCACACAGAAACGCCGGCCGTGTTCAAGACGCTTGAATTCGCGGCTGCCGCGCCGGCCGCTCCTCATGCTTCGAATGCTTCGGCGGGTCTCCGCCCGGTAGCGGCCCCGCCGCAGTCCGCTTCCAAGATCTTGGATCTTCCCGAAGCTGCCCTTCCGCGTTCAGAACCGGCCCGGGACATTTCTCTCCGGTTCTCGTCTGGAACTCCGGATTCTGTCGAAGTCCAATTGGTGGAGAAGGCCGGAGAAATTCACGTCGCAGTCCGCTCGTCGAATCCCGAGCTCACGTCTTCCCTGCAAGCGGGAGTCGCGGAGTTGTCGGGCAAGCTGGAACGCTCCGGCTTCCAAACGGAGTCGTGGATTCCGGATCGCACCACAGCGGCCCCAAACACCCAACCTCACGATTCCGGCGATCCGTCTCAGCATCGCCGCGCGCCTCTCTATGACCAGCAGCAATCCCGCGGCAAGAAATCCGCGCAGCCCGGCTGGTTGGATCAGATGGACGACACCTTTGAAGCACTACAGATTGTCTAGTCAGGAGAAACAATGAGCACTATCGCCAATAGCCTTTCCAGCCCGGTTTTGAACAACGGCGCCAACCAGAAGGCAGCAACTCAGAGCACGGACGCTCTCACAACGAAAGATACATTTCTGAAGCTGCTGGTCGCGCAGATCAAGAACCAGGACCCCACCAATCCGACCGACAGCACCCAGTTTGTCGGCCAACTTACTCAGTACAGCGAACTGGAGCAGCTTATCGGAATCAATGGAGGAGTCCAAAAGCTCACCCCGCCGAATACCTCGGCTTCCACCGCAACGCCTCCCGCCACCATAAAACCCACAGCTTAACAGGAGCCCTATTATGTTTACCGCATTCCAAACCGCACTCTCCGCGCTGAAGGCAACCTCAACCGGAATCGACGCAACCAGCAATAATCTCGCGAACCTGAGCACTACCGGGTTCAAAGCATCTGACGTTTCTTTTCAGGACCTGGTCACGCAATCGTTCGGCGGCGCAGGCCAGTTGCAGAATGGCGCTGGGATCTCCAGGACGTCCAGCATTCGCAACTTTAATCAAGGAGTGTTGGCCGCCACGTCCGCACCCCTGGACGCGGCTATTCAAGGAAGCGGCTTCTTCGTGCTGAAGGGCGCCAACAACATCCAGGAACTCACCCGCGCGGGGAAGTTCAAACAGGATGCTTCCGGAACTCTGATGACACTGAACAGTGAAAAAGTCCAGGGTTGGACAGGCCTGAACGCGGATGGATCCGTGAACACGAATGGTCCGGTTGGCGATATTCAGCTCCCCACCGGGATCCTGCGCCAGCCCTTCGCTACCCAAAACTTCTCGCTTGACTTGAATCTGAATGCGGCGGGAGCGGTAGGAAGTGCGGACGGGAGCTTTTCCACTCCGATTCAAGTGGTGGATTCGCTGGGCACTACTCAGAACCTGACCGCCAGCTTCACCAAAACCGCCAACAACGCCTGGACCTATTCGGTATCTATTCCGAACAGCGCTTTGACGACCCCCGGAGCCGCTCCCCTGGCCACCGGAAGCCTGACATTCGATACCGGCGGTAAGCTCCTGACGCCGGCCCCGGTCGCACCTGCAACGGTGAACAACATAGTTGTAAAAGTAACCGGCTTGGCGGATGGCGCCGCGGATTTGAACATGAACTGGAATCTAAGCAACCCGGCCGGAGATTCGCGCTTCACTCAGGTTGCGGAGCCCTCGCAAAAGTCCGCCAGTTCACAGGACGGCGCCGATGCCGCGCAGCTTGTCGGAGTCAGTATCGGTGACGGGGGCGCCCTCTTCGCTCAGTTCTCGAATGGTCAGCAGAAAACCGTCGGCCAACTGGCAATCGCCGGTGTCAGAAATCCGGACTCTCTGACCGCCGTAGGCAACAACAATTTTGAGGTCAGCGCGCTTACTTCCAGCCCCGTGATCGGAGCTGCAAACACCGGCGGCCGTGGAAACGTTTTGGGCGGTTCTCTCGAAAGCTCAACCGTAGACATCGCGAAGGAATTTACCAACCTGATCGTGTATCAGCGCGGCTACCAGGCCAATGCGAAAGTCATTAACACGGAAGATCAGCTAAGCCAGGAAGCGATCGGGCTGAAGCAATAGTCCATGGATCCTCAGCAGGAAATTGCTTACATTCAGGATGTCCCCCTTGAGATTGGCGTCGAACTGGACCGCCGTTTCCTAAAAATCCGCGACATCCTGGAACTGCAAGTGGGAAGCATCATTGAAATGACTCGCTCGGCTGGCGAAAATATCGATATTTACGTCGGCAAAAAGCTGGTCGCGTTCGGCGAAATCGTCATCATAGAAAACTCCGTGAGTATCCGAATCACAGATTTCAGGATTGACTCCTGACTCCGGACGCCTGACCCCTATGGAAACCTTGCAACAGCTTGGCGCCGTACTGCTGGTTCTGGGCCTCCTGGGAGGCGCCGTTTATTCGCTGAAGCGCAAACCGTTTTTCCGCTTTGCAAAGGAGTTCCGGTTGGGCGCAGGCGCCCGGCGAATCCAGGTGATTGAGCGTGTTTCTTTGACCGCTCAACACACGCTCTGCCTGGTTCGCGTGGGAGACCGGGATCTGATTGTCACCACCGCGCCCGGTAGTTGCCACGTCATCCCCGCTTCCGATCACCCAAACTCATGATTCTCGCTTTCGCCGCCCTTCCGCCATTAAACCCGAACAGCTTGAGTTCGCCCATGCAGATCATCCTTCTGCTGACGGCGCTCACCATTCTGCCCGCCCTCATTATGTCCGTGTCACCTTTTCTGCGCATTGTTGTCGTGCTCCACTTCTTGCGCCAGGCTCTTGGAACACAAACAACGCCCTCGAATCAGGTGATGATCGGATTGTCCCTTTTCCTTGCGCTTCTGATCATGCAGCCGGTCGCGACCGATATCTATCAGCACGCCTGGCAGCCTGTTGAGAACGGCACGCTCTCCTGGCAGCAGGGATTCGATGTAGGTTCGAAGCCTCTGGCTAAGTTTTTGATCCGGTTCGCGCGCGAACGCGATGTCAAGCTGTTCCTCGAAATCTCGCACCAGCCCGCACCGCGCTCACCGGCTGATCTTGGGCTTACCGTTCTCATCCCCGCTTACATCCTCTCGGAGCTCAAAGCCGGATTTCAAATCGGCGCCGTTCTGTATTTGCCGTTCCTGATTATCGACGTGGTGGTGGCCTCGGTAACTCTCTCTATCGGCATGGTGCAACTTCCACCGGTCATGATTTCAGCGCCGTTCAAGATTCTGCTGTTTGTGCTTGTGGACGGCTGGAATTTGGTCGTCGGCTCGCTGATGAAGAGCTTCGCATGACGCCGGACTCCGTGGTCCAGATCATCCGCGAAATGCTTCTCGCCGCGTTCTGGCTAAGCGCGCCGCTGCTTGCTATCGGATTTGTGGCCGGAATCGTGGTCAGTCTGATCCAAATTGTCACCTCGATCCAGGATTCCGGCTTTAACGCCATCCCTCGCCTTATCGCGTTCCTGGGGGGCTTCATTCTCCTGATGCCGTGGATGCTCAAGAAAATGATGGCTTACACCATCGCCATACTGGGCGACCTCGGCCGATATGCCCGGTGACTTACTCACCTCGCCGGGAGCGCTGCTTGGATTCCTGTTCGTGCTGGCCCGGGTCTCAGGCATCTTCGTCTTCGCGCCCCTGCCGGGGGTGAAGAACGGCCCTGATGCGCTCCGGGTCCTTGTCTCTCTGGCAATCACGGTGGCGCTGTTTCCACTGTGGCCAAAGATCGGCCCGGCGGACCAGGGCATTTCTTCAGTCACGGCGGCAATCGCAGCGGAAGCCGGCTTAGGCCTGTCCATCGGATTGGCGGTTGCTTTCATCATGGAAGCATTGCAAATGGCGGCGCAGATCTCCGGCATTCAGGCGGGTTACGGATACGCCTCCACCATAGATCCGGCGAGCCAGGCTGATTCACCCGTCCTCCTTGTCGTCGCGCAACTGTTCGCCGGCCTGCTATTCTTTGCAACCGGCCTGGATCGGGAAGTACTCCGCGTCTGTGCAGGCAGCTTTCGATCGTTCCCGCCCGGTAAGTTTCACCTTTCCTCAGGGCTCGCACAGGAAATGATTGCTCTCAGCTCCGGCATCTTCACCATGGGCTTTCGCCTCGCGCTTCCCGTGATCGCTCTCCTGGGGATGGTGGATCTCTCGCTTGCGTTGCTGGGCCGCGTCAACTCGCAACTGCAACTGCTGACGCTGGCCTTCCCCGCAAAAATGCTTGCCGCGCTCGCATTGCTCGCCTTCACCAGCGTTCTCTTCCGCCGTGTCTTCACGCTCTATGCGGATCAGGTAATGGCAGCTCTCCGTCATTTTGTGCTCGTCCCGGCAGCCGTCCTGGGCTGACCCATGGCGGATAAAAGCCAGCAGACCGAAAAGGCCACTCCCAAGCGCCTGGACAAAGCGCGGAAAGAGGGGCAGTTTCCTTCTGCCAGAGACCTTGTAAGCGCCCTGCAGTTCACTGTTTTCGTAGCTGTTCTGGGCGTGGCAGCTCCGCGTTGGATGGCTCAGCTCCGCATCGCTACCCGTTTGCTGCTGGAACGCGCGTTTCATACTGAACTCACAGCGCAATCCCTCACCAGTCTCGCTTTCTGGATAGGCGTAAACCAGTTGCTGCCGCTCGCGGCCTTAGGCGCAATTCTTCTGACCGGCACCTTTGCGGTTCAGATGGCCGTTACCCGGTTCGGGTTCAGTCTCAGCAAGCTCTCTCCGGATATGCAGCGTCTGAGCCCACTTTCCAAGCTGCAACAGTTGCCGAAGCAGAACTTCCCCGCTTTCGTGAAAGCCATCTGCATGCTGCCGGTTGTGGGCTTCGCCGTCTGGCATATCGCGCGCGAAAAGGCCGCCGAAGCTTTCTCGTTCCCGATGCGCAGTGTGGAAGCAGGAGCTTCCGCCGCCGGTTCTGCCCTGCAGCAACTGCTGTGGCGCGCCGCCGCCGTTTTCATTGTGTTCGGACTCATCAACTTCGTGCGCCAACAGCGGCAGTACGCCACTGAACTCAAGATGTCCAAGCAGCAGATCCGGGATGAGGCGAAGGAGTCCGAAGGCAATCCTCAGATGAAGCAGCGGGTGCGCCGGTTGCAGCGTGATACGCGCCGCCGCAACATGATGCGGGATATCCCCACCGCAACTGCGGTGATCGTCAATCCCACGCACTTCGCCATCGCCATTAAATACTCGTCGGACTCCATGGCCGCGCCCACCGTGGTCGCCAAGGGCAAGAACTACTTGGCGCTTCGCATCCGCCAGCGCGCCATCGAAAATCAGGTGCCGATTATTGAGAATCCTCCTCTTGCACAGGCACTCTACAAGTCAGTCGATGTGGGCCAGGAGATACCGGCGCACCTGTATCGAGCGGTTGCTGAAATTCTTGCGTATATCTACAAACTCATGAACGGACGAATGCCCGGGCAGGCATGACGGATTCCAAATCGATCGCGCTCCCACTGAATGCCTCCACCGGCAGCGGCCGCACTTTCTTCGGCTTGTCGATGGAGGGGCTCGGAGAACTGGGCGTTCCCCTCGCGGTGCTGGCCATCGTAGTTGCGCTCATTACGCCGCTTCCGGGTTTCCTGCTCGATCTGCTGATTGTCACCGACATCATGATGTCCGTGATCGTCATGATGGTCGCCATGTACATCGCCCGGCCGGTAGATTTCAGCGTATTCCCCACCACTCTGCTGCTTCTGACGCTCTTCCGCCTGGCGCTCAACATTTCTTCGTCCCGCCTGATCTTGCTGAACGGCAACAAGGGAACATCCGCGGCCGGCAACGTCATTGAAGCATTCGGCAATTTTGTCGTTGGTGGAAATTACATTATCGGCGTCGTGATTTTTCTCGTGCTGATCGCAATTCAGTACGTCGTCATCAATCATGGCGCAGTCCGTATTTCTGAAGTCACCGCGCGTTTCACTTTGGATGCGATGCCGGGAAAGCAGATGTCCATTGATTCCGACCTGAACGCGGGCCTTGTCGACGAAACCGAGGCTCGCCGCCGCCGCAAGCAGCTTTCCGCGGAAGCCGAGTTCTATGGAGCCATGGACGGCGCCTCCCGGTTCACCCAGCGGGACGCGATCGCCAGCATTCTGATTACGGCCATCAACATTATTGCGGGGCTGGCGATTGGGGTACTTCAGCATGGCGCCGACATCATGCGCGCTCTGCAGACGTACACCGTTCTCACCATCGGCGACGGTCTGGTTACCGTGATTCCAGCCCTGATGATCTCCATCTCCGGAGGCCTGATTGTTACCCGTGCCAGTTCTGAAGCACGTCTGGGGGCTGAGTTCAAGAAGCAGGTGTTCGGCGCGGCGCAACCGCTGCTTCTTTCCAGCGGCGTCCTGGTAGCCCTCGCGCTCTTTCCCGGGCTTCCCAAAATACCCTTTCTGGTTTTGGGAGCCGGGCTCGGAACCCTGGGCTGGAGAATGCGCAATAGGGGCAATGCGGATGCACAGAATACCGTCGCGGCTGCCACCCCGGCCAAGGAAAACCTGGAAGCGCTCATGCGCGTCGAACCGCTCTCCGTAGAGGTGGGTCTCGGCCTGGTTCAGTTTGTGGAAGGCGGCCAAAACTCGCCTCTTCTGCGCCGGATAACGGGCATCCGCAAGCAACTCGCAAAGGAGCTTGGATATATGCTGCCTCCCGTGCGGGTCACCGACAACCTCTCGCTGCGCTCCCGGGAATACCTCATCTCGCTGAAGGGAAGCGAACTCGCCCGCTTTGAGCTTTGTCAGGGCTGTGAGATGGCGATCCCCGTCGGAAAAGTGGAAGCAGCGCTCGAAGGGCAAAAAACCAAAGATCCGGCATTCGGAATGGATGCCGTCTGGATCCCCGCCGAACAGGCCGAAAACGCGCGCTCCCTCGGCTACACAGTCGTCGATAGCGTCAGCGTTCTGGGCACTCACCTTTCCGAACTCATCCGCCGCCATGCCTGCGAACTGTTCTCCCGGCAGGACGCAAAAAAGCTTCTGGATCGCGTTGCGGCGGATCATCCTAAGGTTGTGGAAGACCTGGTTCCGAAAGCTCTTTCGCTTGCTGTCGTTCAGAAAGTGCTGCAAAACCTGCTTCGGGAACGCGTTTCCATTCGAGACGCCTGCTCCATCCTGGAAGCCATGAGTGAAGCGTCCGGCACTACCCGAAACCATGTGCTGCTCACCGAGTATGTACGCCAGTCCGTCCGCCGGGTTGTGGCCGGACCTTATCTTGCCCCTTCGGGCGATCTGCTGGCCTGGTTTATCGACCCTGCAATCGAACAGGCCGTGGAATCCGCGGTGGAACACGGCGAACACGCGAGCCACGTGGCGCTCTCGCCGCAAAACCTGCGCGACGTGCTGGGGAAATGCTCACGCGCAGTTGGCAATCCCGAAACGCCGGTAGTCGCAATCACCAGCTCCGCGGCTCGCTACTTCCTCCGCCAGATCGTTGAGCCATCCATCTGGAACCTGTTTTTTCTTTCCCACAATGAAGTGCCCGCCGGCTGCCGCGTGCAATCCCTGGGAGTAATTCAGTAATCAATCGCATGACGGGAACAACCTACATCAAGACCTACTTCGCAACGTCTGTGAAAGCCGCGATCGAGCTTGCGCGTCTTGAGCTTGGCGAAGACGCCATGCTGCTCAACTCACGCCAGGCGCCGGAGGACGCGCGGCACCTGGGCCAGTATGAGGTGGTCTTCGCCACTGAACTGAGCGCAAGAGGGCAGGAGCAGGACATCCCCGCTTCCGCTTCCTTGCAGCCCGCAGCGTCAAGTTCCGCTTCAGCCGAACCGCGTCTTCTATTGGAACGCGCCCATATCGAGCCTGAAGTTCTCCACCGCTTGCTTGCTTCGGAAAAGCCTGGCGATCAGGCCCGCGACATACGCGCGCGGATGGAGCAGTTGCTCAGCATCGAGCCGGTTCTCGCCAAATCCTCTAATCATTGTCAGATCGCGGCGTTTGCCGGTCCGCCCGGCCGCGGCAAGACCACGACGCTTGTGAAGCTTGCCGTGTCCCACGGGATTGCCTCCCGCATCCCCGTTCGCATCTTCTCTGCCGATTACCTCCGCATTGCGGCCGCGGATCAGCTTCGCACCCTTGCCGCCATTCTGGGCGTCGCGTTTCAGGCGTTCCCGTCCATCGCCGCGCTCGACCACGCTCTTAGGCAGCCGTTCCCGGGCCTCACCCTGATCGACACGCCAGGGTTCAGTCCGCGAGACTCGGCTGCTGCCGGCGATCTGGCGCGCTGCCTTCAGGCTCACCCTCATTTGGAGACTCACCTGGTTTTGCGCGCCGATACTCAGGCCGCCGAACTGGCTGCCGCAGCGGTGCGCTTCGAACCGTTCCGCCCGAAACGCCTGATCTTCACCGGCGTGGATGAAGCCGCTACGTTCGGCGCCGTTTACTCGGCTGCTGTGCAAACCCGGATTCCCATCTCTTTTCTGGGAAATGGCCAAAGCATCCCTGAAGATCTGGAGGCCGCATCCGCCGGCCGCATCGTCGCATTGGTCCTTGGGGCCGCAGTTTCCTTCGGCAGCGCCGCCGCTTGAACCCGCCATGTATTCCTGCCATTCCGAGCCAATCGAAACCGGGGTCCGCGATTCGCTCATTATCGAGCACCTCCCACAGGTCCGTATCATCGCGCGCCGAATTCATGAGCGCTTGCCCGGAAACGTCTCCATCGAGGACCTGATCTCGACCGGCACGCTTGGCTTGATCGCTGCAATCGACAACTACGATTCCAGCCAGAATGTGAAGCTGAAGACATATGCCGAGTACCGGATTCGCGGCGCAATTCTGGACGGGCTACGAAGTCTCGATTGGGCCCCCAGAGAGAAACGCAGGATGGATAAGCGGATGCAGGCCGCTCTATCCGCCGCCGAACAGCGGCTCGGCCGAAGCCCCACCGAAGAGGAGATCGCCGGTGAACTCAGTATCTCAGTCGGCGAATATCGGGAATGGCTGGTCGAAACCGAAAACCTTCAGATTGCGGATCTGGAAAGCGCCGGTTCCGGAGAAGATGGGTTCAGCCTTCTTAAATTCGCGTCACAGGCGGAGTCGCAACTGCCTTCCCGATTGTTCGAGCGCGCCGAGCTGGAGCGTATCGTAGCCGAAGCCATCGATCGAATGCCTGTCGGGGAACGAACGGCCATCAGTCTTTACTACTTTGAAGAATTAAACCTCCGTGAGATTGCCCAGGTGATGGGGCTGCACCTCACACGCATCTCGCAATTGAAGACCCAGGCGATCCTTCGCCTGCGGTGCGTTCTCCAGAAGCGCTGGCCCGGAGCGAGCGGCCTATGATCCCAATTCGGAAGGTATTGATATGACACAAGCATCAGGACTCCCCGGCGCCGGCGCAGCGTGGCTGCTGGAACAATGGACCGAAAAGCTGAGCGGCGTGATTCACGCGATGTCGGACCAGCGTCCTTCTATCGGCTGCACTCCCGCAGCGCACGAAGACGCCGGGCCGGGCGCGTTACTTCTGCAACAGAAAGTGGTTTCCGTCGCCGATCCGGTCCTATGGATCGGCATCCCGGAAAGCGCGTGGCGCGACCTGGGCACTCTCGTGCTTTCCGCCTCCGGAGTGAAATCTTCTGACGACGAGGAAAACCGGAATACCTGTTTCGAGCTGATCGAACAATCAACGGGAGCTCTCACCTCGGCGCTGGCAAAGCGTACCGGTCGAGAAATCAGCCGCCAGCCTCTCAGCGTGTGCGAAACCCTGCCGGAAGGCATGTCGGCCGTTTCCGCCACCATTTCCATTGGCGAGAAGACCCTTGCTCCGATATGGATGGCATTTGCTCCGCTGCTCACTTCCTGGGCGGATGCGCAAGCTCCGGAAAAGGCCCCAAAGGATGCGCCGGGGGCGTCTGTCTGGCCGGAAGATGCGCACTCAGCCCCGGTATCGAAGACTTTCGAGCTGCTGCTCGATGTCTCGCTGCCGGTAAGCGTTTCTTTCGGGAAAACCGAGCTCGCCGTCAAAGATGTTCTAAAACTGACGACCGGCTCCATCGTGGAACTGAACCGCTCCGTGAGCGAGCCGGTTGAGGTCATTGTGAATGGCTGCGTGATCGCCCGCGGTGAAGTAGTGGTTGTGGAAGGCAACTACGGCGTTCGAATCCATCACATTGTCAGCCGCAAGGAACGGTTGCGCACCGGAAGCGGTCCGCTGCCGGCAGTTAGCACCCGAATCGCCCCACAGGAGGCCAGCGCGGATGCTTCATGCAAGCGCTGATCGTTTTAGCAATCACGATTCTGGTTGGCGCGTTGTCCGGCGCTTTGCTCGCCTCAATCTATTTGCGTTCGCAATGGAAGCGCTTCTTGAAAGAATTCCGTACCCGTGAAGCGGAGATCCAACAAACAGTCAGCCGTGTGGAAGCGGAATGGGAGAAAAGCAAGTTGGACCGCGCCTCCAATCCGCTTCCCCCTTTACCCGCCAACGGCTTTAATATAAACCGCCGTGCCGAAGCGCTCCGGCGTCTCGGAAATGGTCATGCACCCGATCACATCGCGGCCGCATCGGGTTTCACAGCGGCCGAAATGGATCTGCTGGATAAGGTCAATCGAATTGCGAGAGCCCGGCCCGGCGAAGGCCCAACTACTGTTTCGCCGAGGGCAGCCGGTAAACCTCAATAATCTCTATCTCCTCGCCCGCCGGGTTGACCGCCTTTACCGGAGCTTTACGCATCTCCATGGCGCTCTCATCCTGGTCCGAGTTGATCGGTTTAGTCGCATTCGAACTCAGATCGGACCGCGTCGAAAACACGGGTTCCTTGTTGGCCTTTGCCAACTCCGTAGCCTTGTCATGCGGGTAAACGAACCGTTCGCCGAAAACCGCGCCCGGATAGAACCAGGCCTTGATCGCTTCAGGCGAACCTGATGGACGTTCCGCAAACTTGACCACGGTCTTGCCGGTTACATGCATGCGTTTATCCGGCACCGCGAGCACCGTGTCCATCAGTTGGGTTTCATCGGCGTTGTAAATCTCGACGATATGGCGGTCGGCTTGCGAATCCATAAGTTTGAAAGTGTACGTTCCCGCCGGCAGGACCTTCCCGGGGACTTCGACCGGCTCACTAAATGTAAGCTTCGTCTTGTGGTTCCACGTATCGGCCTTAACTGCAGGTAAAAGCATGACGCCGAATAATCCTGCGCACGCGATCCATGTTTTATATTGAGTCATTTCATCTCTCCATTTCTCTTTGATTTAGCTGGTCCGGGCTTCGGATTTATTCGAAGCAACCCGCGCCAGCTATAGAAAAAGAGTGCACGGCTCGCGCCATTTTCGAGAGATCTATTCCGCGGCAGGTGTGCCCCGTTACAAACTCCGCCTGCGCCAATCGAACTAGACTAAGGAAGCGCTTCTCAAAGAATTCTGTCCCGTGAAGCGGAACTTCAATAGACAGCAGCGTAGAGGCGGAATAAGCAATGTAAGCTCGACCGTACTTCCAACCCGCTTCTCCCTTTACTTCTTAACGGTTTCAATCTGAACCGTCGCGCCCCAGAGCTCCGGCGTCTCAGAAACGGTCACACCCACGATCACATCGCGACCGGGCGGCCCTTTGAAGTCCTCGCCAAAGACCGTTGACCAGCAACACATTACGTCACCTGCCCCCAGCGACCGCAACAATAGCGCCCGTGACATAGGAGGCAGCAGGTGAAACGAGCCACAGGACCGCTTCGGCGACTTCCTCGGGCTTACCCGCGCGACGCATCGGAATACCGGGCGCGAGCCGGACCGTTCTGTCGGGGCTGCCGGCTGCGGCGTGCATGCCAGTCGCAATGAGCCCCGCCGCAACGGCATTGACACGAATTCCTTCAAGAGCCACTTCCCGCGAGAGCCCAATGGTGAAAGTATCGAGTGCTCCCTTGGTGGCGGCGTAATGGACCCATTCGCCTCCTCCGCCGATTTGCGCAGCGCGCGAGGAGATTGTCACGATTGATCCACCACGGCCACCCTGTTCGGAAGACATGCGTCTAACCGCCTCCCGAGCGCATAGGAATGCGCCAGTGACGTTGACGGCGAACACGCGTGAAAGCATTTTCTCACTGACCTGATCCACGCGCGCGAACCCACCGGAGATCCCGGCGTTATTGACCAACGCTGTTACTGCCCCGAATTCGGTGTCCGCTGTCTCAAACAATCGGGCTACATCAGCCTCGCGCGACACATCGGCTTTGACATCGATAGCACTCCCGCCGGATCCGCGGATTTCGGCGACCACGTCTTGCGCCGCGCCAGTGTCCGAGGCATAGTTTACGACAACGGCATAGCCATGAGCGCCCGCCAGACGAGCGATAGCGGCCCCGATACCACGGCTACCCCCAGTAACGATCATGGCGCCCCGGTCTTCAGCGTTTGGCCGCAAGTGCGACTGATTATAACTCCGCCTGCGCCAATCGAACTAGACTAAGGAGCAGCCGATCGCACTCTCGAGCGTTCGGACTTTCGCCGAAAGGGTGGTGCGCTTCAACCGGAGCATGTCTGCTGCGAGCTTCTTGTTGCCCCCGGTTCTCCGGAGAGCTTGCGACAGGATCGTCATTTCGAACTGGCTCACCGTTTTCTCGAAATCCAGCCCATGATCCGGCAACGGAACCGATTGAACGCCAGCCGGTAACGCCGCTTGCATATCGCCCGGTGGCAGATGAAAGTCGACGCCTGCCAAAAAAGTTCTCGGGCCGCTCATCACCACGGCCATTTCAATGGCATTCTCAAGTTGCCGCACGTTACCGGGCCAGGTATAAAGGCTCAGTTTCGAAAGAGCGCTAGCGGAGAGGGTCTTCCGGGTGATCCCTTCATCACGGCAGATCTTCGTTACGAAATACTCAGCAAGCTCAGGCACATCCTCCAACCGCGCGCGCAAAGGGGGCAAGGGCAGCGGAACCACATTCAGGCGGTAATACAAGTCTTCCCGGAACAGGCCTTCCCGCACCCGGTCCAGCAGGTTCAGATTCGACGCCGCAATAATCCGGACGTCCACTTTGATCGTTTCTGAACTTCCCAGCCGTTGGAATTCGCGCTCTTGGAGCACCCTCAGCAACTTAGCTTGCAGTTCGAGCGGCATATCTCCGATCTCGTCCAGAAACAACGTGCTCCGATTCGCCTGTTCGAACCGCCCGGCTCTCATCTGCTGGGCTCCCGTGAATGCGCCTCTCACATGCCCGAATAGCTCGGCTTCCAGAAGGCTCTCCGGAATCGCGCTGCAGTTTACAGCCACAAACGGCAGGCCGGCTCGCGGACTGGCCATGTGAATCGCCCGGGCTACAACCTCCTTCCCGGTACCCGTCTCGCCGGATATCAGAACAGTGGAGCGCCGGCCCGCAACCAGCCGGATGATCTCGCAGGTCTGTCGCATCGAGCCGCTTTCCCCAATCAGGCCGCATTGCCAGGAGGGCCGGACTTCCGGCCGGAATTCCCGCTTCCGGCGATTCTCCGCGGCCTGCTCCAGAGCGAGAGCGACCTCGTTCACCACGTAATCCGCCTCCGCGCCGGCATCGAAGATACGCCGCAACCCAAGTTGGGCCAACGGCAGGGTGTCGGAAGCCGTGGCTTGCCGGTCACGAATAAAGATAGGCACTCCCGGGCTACCCTGGTGAAGACGCTCGAGACATTCCAGTGCGGAGCCGCGCGCGGAAAAATGCGCGAACAAAAGGCTGATTTCGCGGGTGCGGCAGAACTCGGCCGCCACTTCTGTCTCCGCCGCGATAAGCACTTCCGCTTCAGTCATTCTTGCCAGAATTTCAATTTCTTTGGCGTCCGGTTCAGCGGACGGGATCCAAACAACTGTTTCGCAGGTGGACATTAGGCGGCCTGTACATACCATCGGATGAAGTTGTGAATACTTTAGAAAGTTTTTCTCTTTTCTTTTCGCCTCGAATCCTCGTGGCCTTTTTCCTGAGAGTCTTGGCCCCCTTTGCCGACAAATGCTTTCAGAATGGTTTCGCAACAACTGTCCGAGCCGTTTCCAAGAGTTTGCCAATCGCGCAAACGGTTGGATCCTACGCCGTCCGTCCCCACGCCTGAGCGGCAGCAACTCGTCATCGAATACTTGGCCCTGGTCCGGGTCATCGCGTGGCAGATCTACGGAAGCCTGCCGGTTCACGCATCGGTGGAACTGAGCGACATGATCCAGGCGGGCCACCTGGGCCTGGTGAATGCCAGTCACTCTTACCGTACCGGCAACCAGGTTCCGTTTGCCAGCTACGCGCGCCACCGCATTCGAGGAGAAATCCTCGATAGCCTCCGGAGAATGGACTCGGCCTCTCGGGGCCTGCGCCGGTGGCAACGCCGGATCGAAACTGAAACTCGCAACCTGAGCCTTTCGTTGAAGCGGGAGCCTACGGAAGAGGAGATGAGTCAGCGCCTTGGCGTGGAAATCGATAAGCTCCGTCAGCGGCGGCTCGCTCTCTGGCGTTCGTCGTCATGCTCCTCTACCTCCGTCCTGAGCGAGGAATCGCCGAACTCCAGCCTGTTCCGCTTGACGACGCTCGACGGAGAACCGGACTCCATCCAGCGGCGCCGCGAGCTGCGTCAGTTCCTATCCAGGGCCGTCGCTATCCTGCCGCCCCGGTCGCGAAAGGTTGTCCTTTTGTATTACCTCCGCAACCTGACTATGAAACAGATTGGAGCCGTCCTTCTGGTCAATGAGAGCCGGATATCCCAAATTCATAAACATGCGCTGAAAACCATGGCCCGCGGACTAAGATCCGCCGGTGTTAGGTGCGCGAATGATATTTAGAAACAGGCCTAAACTTCTTGAAGAATGTACCGATATGAGCTTTAGGAGCGAAACTCCATGAGAATTCACGATCGGAACGCAGCGAATGAACTTGCTGCCAACCACGCGGTGGAAAAGCAGCCGGGCAGCACAGCGGCATCCTCAAAGCAACTCTCAGCGTATTCGAGCCTGCCCGGCGGCGACTCTATCGACATCTCGGGCCTTTTCCGAGCCGTCCACAATTCGAGCGCTGCACGGGCAGCCACAATTGAGCAGCTCACGGCATCGGTTCAAAATGGCTCCTATTCGGTAAATCCCGCTCTCGTCAGCCGCGCATTGGTATCGGAGACTGTCAGCTCCCAGGCCCAGAGTCGGCCTTGATCCATGCTCCCCAACTCTGCCTCTTGCTGGAAGCAGCCGAATGCGCTCTCGACACAGTCACGGAGTCTCTTTTGAGCGCTGACCCGGAGCGGCTTCACGACGGGCGGATACTGCTTCAGAAGTTGATCTCCACGCTCGGCGGCGTTCGCCGGGACTCAAGCTCGGAACCGGATTCAGTCACGCGGGCGTTCAGCCGGTTCCGGACCAAACTGGCGCGGGCAGAAGCGCTGAGCACGTCCGCGCTACGTACCCTTAACGGGCAGTGCGAAAGGTCGGGTCTCAGCCCGATCGGATCCTTCGCCTCCCTCATAACCCTGAACTGCTGACCCCATGTCAAGTCTATTCGCCACTCTAGGTACATCGGCCCAGTCCCTCAGCGTTTATGAACGCGCTCTCGAAACCGTTCAAAATAATGTGAGCAATGCTTCTACGCCTGGGTACGCAACCCAAACCGTGGACTTTTCAGCGCTTTCTTTCGATCCTCAATCCGGGCTTGCCGGTGGCGTAAGCGCCGGGACTTCCAGCAGCAGAGACCAGTATGCGGACGAGTCCGTGCGGCGGCAACTTTCAAATCTTGGAACCGCCCAACAGTCCAGTGCGAGCCTCGGCGCGATTGAGTCCTCGTTCGACGTTACGGGCCAACAAGGAATCCCGGCGGCTCTTTCCAGATTTTTCAATAGCTTCTCGGCTCTGAGCGTTGCTCCCAATAGCCCGGGCGCTCGATCCTCGGCCATTGTTGCGGCTCAGGCGGTGGTTTCCAGCTTCCGGCAAACGGCATCCGATCTGGCCGGCGCCTCTTCCAGCGCGGAGAAGGGAATCCAGTCTCAGATCGGCCAGATTAACGCCCTTGCGCGCCAAATCCAAAGCTACAACGTTCAGCGTGCCCAGAGCGGTCACGCCGACTTTGGTTTGGACGCTAACCAAGCTGCTGCTCTAGAAAAACTCTCATCGCTGGCGGGTATTTCCGTAACAACGGCCCCCGATGGGTCTGCAAGTGTGCTGCTCAATGGACAGATCCCGCTGGTCCTGGGCTCGCAGTCGTTCGCCCTGCAAGCCGGTTTCGAAGTGGCGGGTCCGCCCGCTCCCGCTAATCCCGGCGGTATTCCCGGAATCCGGATTTCGGATGTCAACGGACGCGACGTCACTTCTCATCTCACTCAAGGCTCCCTTTCCGGTCTACTGCAGTTCCGCAATACAACTTTGGCCGGTTTACGGGGAAGCTACACGCAGCAGGGCTCTCTCAACTCTTTGGCCGCCGCCTTCGCCAACCGCGTGAACACTCTCCTCCAATCGGGCACTGTCACCGACGCAGCAGGCGCCACCCGCGGAGTCGCGCTGTTTACCTACGATTCGGCAAACCCTACCCGAACGGCCGAAAGTCTTTCTCTGACGGGAATCGATGGATCGCAGCTCGCCACTGCCCAACCGGGGCCGCCCCCCATCTCAAATGGGATCGCGTTAAGTCTGACGAACCTCGCTCAGGGTCTGTCCGCAGCCGATCAGGTGAATGGTCTCACCTACACCGGGTATTTCGCCCAAGTCGCGGCGGGTATAGGGCAGGGTCTTTCGGACGCGAAGGCCGCAGCCGATTTTCACGGTCAGGCATCCACGCAGGCGCAAGCGTTACGTGCCCGGCTCTCCGGCGTGTCGCTCGATGCCGAAGCAGTTCGTTTGATTGAATACCAGAAGGCGTATAACGCGACCGCCAAGCTGATCTCAGTGCTCGATCAGATCACCCAGAGCACTCTGGATATTGTGAAATAGGCCGCTATGATTTCAAACTTAGATCCCACCGCGCAAAAGTTCCTGGCTGATCTGAACCGGGTCCAGACGCGTACAAACATCGCTCAGGGACAAATCTCCTCAGGCTTCAGAATTCAGACAGCTTCCGACGCTCCCGATGAGATTGGCAGCTTACTTCAGTTGGAGGCGGATCTGTCCTCGAACACGCAGGCTCGCGCGAACCTAAGCCGTGCCAAAGCGGAAGCGGATACGGGCGAAAGCGTGCTTGGGTCAGCTATACAGGCTCTGGACAAAGCAGTCCAGATCGGCGCGCAGGGCGCTGGCATTCAAACGGCCCAGGAACGGGCCGGACTTGCGCAACAAATTCAAAACGTGCAGCAACAACTGGTGTCCCTCACCGGGACTAGCGTGGAGGGCCGGTACATCTTCAGCGGGAGCGCGGATTCCCAGCCGGCCTACCAGCTCAACCTCGCTAACCCGAACGGCGTGGACCGCTTAGTCACAACTTCCGCTACCCGGCAAATCCAGGACACTACCGGAAACTCATTTCCTGTCGCCCGCACAGCCCAGGATATCTTCGATCACAGGAATCCGGATGACACGCTGGCAGGTGACAACGTGTTCGCGGCACTGAACAGCCTCCGGGTCGCGCTCGCCGCCAATGACAGCACTGGCATCACAACGGCCATTGACGCCCTGCACCGGTCTTCGGCCTATCTGAATGACCAGCAAAGTTTTTATGGAGAGACGCAAGACCGCCTGAACACCGCAATCTCAACCGGCCAGGATCGTGACACCACGTTGAAATCCCAGATCTCGAATATCCGCGATGCCGATCTGACGGAAGCCTCTCTCACCCTCAATGCGGGGATCACGCAACAGCAGGCTTCGCTCGCCGCGCGCGCGAAAACCCCCGTAAGGTCGCTCTTCGATTTTCTCGCCTGAATTCTATGCCACAACAGCTCTCACAGGACGAGATCGATGCGGTTTTTGAGACTCTTCAGGCCCGGAAGGGTGA
>JALYXI010000136.1 GCA_030947245.1 Acidobacteriota bacterium | reverse complement strand
GCGCAGCGGTGGCAGGACGGCCGATTCCGTTGCGGAATGGGATTGGCGGACGCCGGTCCGGGATCGGGTACGGCGGATATGTCTCCGCTTATCCGGTGATTGTGGGTGGAGGCGGATATTACGATGGTGGCTATGCGCCTCAACAAGCCCAGCCGAATATCACGATCGTCAACAATCCGCCGGTCCAGCAGACGCCGACCGTGATCATTAATCAAAACTTCGCTCCGCAGCAGCAGCCGGAAAGCGGAGACGTCGAAACGACGCATGTGTTCCAGCCGGCTCCGCGCACCGAACTCTCGTCTGATTCCGAACCTTCCGCGCTTCACTATTACCTGATCGCATTCAAAGATCATTCCGTTTATTCCGCCTTGGCCTACTGGGTGGAGGACAAGACCATGCATTACGTCACTCCGCAACAAACGCACAATCAGGCTTCACTCGATCTGATCGATATGGACTTCACGAAGAAGCTGAATCAGCGGTAAGTCACCCGCCAGGAAATCGTAATCCGGCAGGCGCTCGGCCCCAATCCAAGCGAGTTGCTCAAAGACGCGGTTGCTGATGGTTCCCTGATACCGCGTCACCCAAAAGAAGATGAGCTTGATGGGGCCTTTTCCTGGGTAAGCGTATTGGTATTGGGTAAACTCCGCTCCGGCTGTGGCGCGGATTCCCAGTTCTTCGTTCAGTTCGCGCGTTAAGGCGGCTTCCGGCGTTTCGCCAAATTCCATTTTGCCTCCCGGGAACTCCCATTCGAGCGGGTGTGGACCAGTGGCCCGGCGTTGTGCAATCAGCAATTTTCCTTGGCGGACGATCAATGCCGCGGCAACTGTTTGCATGCCATATTTGAGCATGCTGAGTGAGCGGCTGATCGATCATTTTCAGAGCCCCCGAAATGTAGGGGAGTTGCCCGCGCCCGCTGTTACGGTAGAAGTAGAAAATCCCGCGTGTGGGGATGTGCTGCGGCTCTCCGTAACGTTGGAAGCGGGCCGCGTGGTGGCAGCGCGCTACCGTGTGCGGGGCTGTACGGCGTCCATCGCCGCGGGAAGCGCATTGACGGAGTTGTTGCTTGAGCGCGGACCGGAAGGAGTTACCGCTGAAGATCTTGAGGACGCGGTAGGTGGGCTGCCAATCGAGTCGAAACACGCGGCGGCGCTTTGCCTGGATGCTCTACGGCGCCTCAATTCAGTTTTGACGACGGCTCGATCTGAATGAGATCTCCATCGTCAGATTCCTCGTATACAGGCGCCAGGACACCCCAAATTTCATCCAATTTGTCCTGGAGCACGCTGTTTTGCTCTTCCAACTCGCGGATCCGGTCTAACAGCTCTTGCTCAGTAGGCATGTTGGATTTATTTCAGCATATACTCGACACATGAATCGACGCGCTTTTCTTTCTTCGGGTGCTCTGGCTTCCAGTGCATGGGCTGGGCTTGCGTTTGCGGATACGAAACCCAGGCGGGTTGGTTTGATTGGATGCGGCTGGTACGGAAAGGCCGACTTGTTCCGGCTGATCCAGGTAGCTCCCGTTGAAGTGGTATCGCTGTGCGATGTCGATTCGCAGATGCTGAACAATGCGGCGGATATGGTTGCCTCGCGGCAGCGGTCTAAGAAACGGCCGCGCGTGTATTCGGATTACCGCGAGATGTTGAAGGAGAAAGATCTGGACATTGTGGAAGTGGCAACGCCGGACCACTGGCACGCACTCGCAATGATCGCAGCGGTAAAGGGTGGAGCCGATGTGTACTGCCAGAAGCCCATTAGCGCGGATGTGGCGGAGGGGCAGGCCATGCTCGCGGCGGCGCGCAAGTATGGGCGTGTGGTGCAAGTGGGAACGCAACGCCGCAGCACGCCGCACTTGGTGGAAGCGCGCAAAGAAATCGTCCAGGCCGGAAGGCTGGGGACTATCGGATTAGTGGAGATCAACTGCTATTACCATATGCGGGCGACGGAGAATCCGCCCGATACGGCGCCTCCCGCGAATCTTGACTATGAGATGTGGACCGGCCCGGCGCCAATGCGGCCTTATAACAAGCTTGTGCATCCGCGAACCTGGCGGGCGTTTATGGAGTACGGCAACGGCATTGTGGGTGACATGTGCATCCACATGCTGGACATGGTGCGCTGGATGATGGACCTGGGTTGGCCCGCGACGATCGAATCGAGTGGCGGCATTCTGGTGGACAAGAAAAGCAAGGCGAACATCACCGATACACAAACCTGCACCTTCGACTACGGCAAGGTGAAGGTGATCTGGCAGCACCGCTCCTGGGGCGATGCGCCGGACCCGAAGTATGCGTGGGGCGCGACATTCTATGGCGACAAGGGGACGCTGAAAGCCGGGGTGTACGGTTATGACTACATTCCTTTGGGAAAGGGTGAGCAGCCGGTTCACAAAGACGTGAAGTACGAGTTGGAAGAGTTTCCGGAAGACAAAACGGAGAAGGATTTGGAGAAGCACGTAGCTCCGGCGATCCGGCATCACATGCAGGATCTGCTAACCGCGATCGATGCGCGCTCAAAGCCGGTCGCGGATATCGAGCAGGGTTATATCTCCACTGCGACTTGCATTATGGCGAATAACGCGCTAGCTCTGGGACGGACTATCACTTGGGATGCGGCGGCGCAGCGGGCCGTGGGCGACGAAGAAGCGAACCGGATGATGCATCGGCCTTACCGGACTCCCTGGATGCACCCGGAGGCGAGTTCGGTTTAGAGCCGGTGTTAAATAGCGTTCATGGCGGTACCGTTTGCCAGAGCCTTCTCATCTATTCGAATAGGAGGCTTCAAATGTTTAAGAGACTGGCAAGTGCAACGGTGATTGTAGCGGCGGCTCTGGCGATTGCGCCTGCCACGGTTGTCGCGCAGGACCGGTACAACGGCAATGGTTATAGCTACAACAATGGTTATAGCTACGACAATGGTTATGCCAACGGCAACGGTTACAACTACGGCAACAGCTATTACAACAACGGCTACACGGACCGCTACGAGCGGGGCCGGTATGCGGACCGTGAATACCGGCAACGTGTCGAGCGGCGGGAACGCGCGCGCGCGCGTTGGGAGCACGAACGTAGGGAGAGAGCGCGCGAATATGATCAGGACCAGTATCGCTACGGCTACGGGAGATAGAGTGTTCATCGGGGGCAGTCCGTATAATTAGGACTGCCCCGATGAGTGAACGCGTTTGTGCCGTAGTAGTTACTTTTAACCGGAAAAACCTGCTTCGCGTTTGTCTGAAGAGCGTGTTGGCGCAAACGCACACGCTCGACCATATTCTGGTTGTGGACAACCTGAGTACGGATGGAACGCTGGATCTGCTGGCCGCGGAATTTCCGCAGCTTGAAGTGTTGGCCCTTCGTACGAATGCGGGCGGGGCCGGCGGGTTTCATGCCGGGATGAAGTGGGCGTTTGAGCATGGATATGACTGGATTTGGGTTATGGACGACGATGTCCGGGTGTTTCCGGATGCGCTCGAACGGTTGCTGTCGTATAGCGGGATCGGCGATCTGATTCAAGCACGCAAAATCTTGAACGGTGAATCGCTGATATGGGAAGCCGTGTGGGACTTAAACGCGTGTGCGCCGGTGACCATGAAGCGCGACGTGTCTTTCGCAAACGGAAAACCGTGGACCAGCATCAGTTACGCAAACTTTGAAGGAGCATTCATCCGGCGGTCGGTGATTGAGAAGGCCGGCCTTCCGGATGTGCGCTATTTCATTGCGGGCGACGATAGCATGTTCGGGTTTCTCGCTTCGCTGCATGCGCGGGCAATCTATGTGGACTTCCCCGGAATGGCGAAAGAGGTCTTCCTGGGCGGGCCGCAGAGCCGGTTTTATTACTACTTTCCCCTTCGGAACCGGTTCTTGAATTACCAGCATTTCCATAACGCCGGTGTCCCGGTCAGCCGGACCCTGTTCATGATAAATACACTGTTCTACACCGTGACGTTGTTGCGGGAAATCGCATCGCGCCCGAAAGAGCGTTCCTGGCGCAATGCGAAAACAGTGTTTCAGGCGTTGGGCGACGGGATGGCCGGCCGGTTTGGGAAACCGGCTTGGATCTGATTAGATAGAAGCCGATTGTCTTACATTCTCGCTCTCGACCAGGGGACGACCAGTTCCCGCGCTCTGATTTTCGACCATGAAGGAAAGATTCGCGCAGTGGCGCAGCGCGAACATCGCCAGCACTTTCCGCAAGCGGGCTGGGTGGAGCATGATCCGCGGGAGATCTGGAGTTCGCAGATTGCGGTAGCCATCGAGGCGCTAGGGAAAGAAAATCTCCGGCCTCGTGACATCGCGGCAATCGGGATTACGAATCAGCGGGAAACCACGGTAATCTGGAACCGCGAATCGGGCGAGCCGATTCACAACGCGATTGTGTGGCAGGACCGGCGCACAGCCGGCGTGTGCGACCAGATCCGGCGGGACGGGTACGAAGAAGACATTCAGCAGCGGACGGGTTTGCTGGTGGATGCGTATTTCTCGGCCACGAAGATAGCTTGGCTTCTGGACCATGTGGCGGGGGCAAGGACGCTGGCTGAAGCGGGCAAGCTGGCCTTTGGCACCATTGATTCCTGGCTGGCGTGGAATCTGACCAGCGGGGCACAGCATATCACGGATGTGACGAATGCCTCGCGCACCATGCTGTACAACATTCACACGGGCGAGTGGGATGAGGAACTCTTACGGCTGTTTCGCGTGCCTCGCGAGGTGATGCCCGTGGTGCGGTCATCGAGCGAAGTGTATGGGCCGGTGCGCACTTCCCTGGGGTTGGAGGATATTCCCATTGCGGGAATCGCCGGGGATCAGCACGCGGCCCTTTTCGGGCAGGCCTGTTATACGGCGGGCCAGGTTAAGTGCACGTATGGAACTGGCTGCTTCCTGCTGCAGAACACGGGGGATGTGGCGCGTCCCTCGCATGCCCGGCTCCTGACAACGCTCGCTTGGAAGACGGGCAGTGGAACCAGCTACGCCCTCGAGGGCAGCATCTTCATGGGCGGCGCGGTGGTGCAGTGGCTTCGGGATGGGCTGGGCCTGATCCGGACCTCTCCCGAAGTGGAGCCGTTAGCTGCCAGCGTGGCGGATAACGGGGGCGTATATCTGGTGCCGGCGTTTGCGGGCCTGGGGGCGCCGCATTGGGATTCATACGCGCGGGGAACCATCGTGGGCCTTACCCGAGGGTCCGGCGCAGGACATGTTGCCCGCGCGGCGCTGGAATCCATCGCGTATCAGGTTGGGGATGTTCTTGAAGCTATGCACAGCGATTCGAACTGCGCGATTCCGGAGTTGCGCGTGGACGGGGGCGCGAGCCAGAACAACTTGCTGATGCAGTTCCAGGCGGACATTCTGCAGATGCCGGTGCTGCGGCCTTCAGTAACCGAAACCACTGCGCTCGGCGTGGCGTATCTTGCGGGTCTTGCCGTTGGGTACTGGAGCGGCGAGAAGGAGATTGCGCGGCAGTGGGGGGTGGAGCGTAGATTCGAGCCGCGGATGACATTGAGCGAATCCGAACGGTTGCGGGGCCGGTGGCTGCTGGCGTTGGAGCGGGCAAAGCGCTGGGAACCGGAGCAGTGAACCGTTCGGAATTAATGGCCCGGGCACGTGCGAGGTCCGCATGGGATCTGATTGTGGTGGGTGGCGGAGCCACAGGAGTAGGCGTCGCGATTGATGCGGCTTCCCGGGGCTATGAAACCTTGCTGCTGGAAGCGCACGATTTCGGCAAGGGGACTTCCAGCCGGAGCACGAAACTGGTTCACGGCGGAGTGCGTTACTTGGAGCAGGGCAATATTTCCTTGGTGATGGAGGCGCTCAAGGAGCGCGGGACCATGCGAAACAATGCGCCTCATCTGGTTCACGACCTTGGTTTCGTGGTTCCGAATTATGACTGGTGGGAGACTCCGTTTTACGGCTTTGGACTGAAAGTGTACAACCTGCTGGCCGGGAAATATGGCTTTGGAGCTTCGAGGATTCTCTCCCGGGAGGAGACGATTGCGCGGCTGCCTACAATTCGGACTGCGGGTTTGCGGGGCGGCGTGATCTACTATGACGGGCAGTTCGACGACGCGCGTCTCCTGATCAACATGGCGCAAACCGCAGTGGACCAAGGCGCCGTGCTGTTGAATTATGCTCCGGTGCTGGGGCTGCTGAAAGACGTGGACGGCTTCGTGGACGGCGTGCGGGCTCGGGATGCGGAATCCGGCAGCGCGTGGGAAGCGCGGGCGCGTGTGGTGGTGAACGCTACGGGCGCATTCTGCGATACATTGCGGCAGCAGGCGGAGCCGGGGCTTGCGCCGATGATCTCTCCAAGCCAGGGAATTCATCTGGTGTTCGACAGGTCCTTCCTTCCGGGAGAAAGCGCGATTATGGTGCCGCATACCAGCGACGGGCGCGTGATGTTCGCCATTCCCTGGCACGGCCACACGCTGGTGGGAACAACGGATACTCCGGTTGCGGCAGCGTCATTGGAGCCGCGCGCGCAAGAGCAGGAGATCGACTTCCTGCTGGCGACGGCGGGCGAATATCTGGCCAAGGTTCCCTCGCGTGCCGATGTGCTGAGCGTGTGGACGGGCATCCGTCCCTTGGTGAAATCGGGCGAGGGAGGCAATACGGCGGCGCTGTCCAGGGATCACACAATTCAGATCGACCGTTCAGGATTGCTGACCATCACGGGAGGCAAGTGGACGACGTACCGGCACATGGCGGAAGACTGCGTGAATCAAGCGGCCACGCTGGGGCGCCTGGAAGAAAAGCCCTGCTCCACAAAGACGCTAAACATTCACGGATACCATCAAAATGCAGGAAAATTCGGTGCCCTGGCGTGGTATGGAGCGGATGCGGCGGCAGTGGAGGCGCTGCAGCACAGTGACGCGCGGTTGACGGACCCCTTGCATCCGGGGCTTCCGTATACAGGGGCGGAGGTGGTGTTTGCCGTGCGGCGGGAATGTGCCCGGACGGTGGAAGACGTTCTGGCGCGGCGGACCAGGGCTCTGTTCTTGAACGCGCGCGCGTCCCTCGCCATGGCTCCCCGGGTTGCGGAATTGATGGCCCCGGAGCTAGGCGAGAGCAAATCCTGGTGCGCGGAGCAGGTGCGCGTCTTCGGCGATCTCGCTTCCGGTTATCTGGTTTAACTAAATTTCTGGCCGGCGGACTTTCACAGAAAGGCTTGTCGAATCAATAGCCTGGGAGTACCATTTCGATGCCTCGATCAAAAATTGATATGGAATAATGTAAAGCCCATTGACAAATCCGGGTAAACCGGATTAGAACTTATCTCAGCATAACAAGATACCTACCGCTAACTCGGGTCCAGCACAACCGCAAGGAAAAAAATTGCCCGCTACTAATACGAGTAAATAGGAGTAAAAGCGCCAATAAGCCTGTGGACTCACTCGCTTTTTGGGTTGGTATTTTAAGAATTAGGTTTAGAAGTGTTGAAGTCCGGCCACAGGAATGCCCAAAATGACGCTCAAGCAGAGTAATTCATGCGCCATCTCTCGACGTCGCCTGATTCAGATCACCGCACTGAGCTCCAATATGTCGGCTTTGGCGCCTGGTGAGTTTCGCCTTTCAGGAGTGTTGCCTACCGGAGCAACCGGGACCGCGCAGGTTGCGCTACCTGCCGGGCGCTACTTGGTTTGTGTCGATCCTGGGACCACGTCGTTTCTGGATCCCTGCAAATGGGCCAGCGCGATACCGGCGGATGTGGTCAATGGTCAGAACACAGCCGTTTTAATCAAACTCGTCAAGGGAGTTCGGTTGCAAATTACGATTACCGATCCTAAGCACCTCTTGCCATCCGACCGAAGACCGATCGGGCCCCCGCCGGCGATTGTGGGCGTTATGTTCGCGCAGGGAGCGTTTCTGGCCGCGAACTGCGCCATCGTAGTCGGCACAATGTCGTGCTCGATGCCGATTCCGGCGGCTGTGCCTTTCAAGACGCGGATTATCAATCCGACGATT
>JALYXI010000076.1 GCA_030947245.1 Acidobacteriota bacterium | reverse complement strand
ATGTTGGGACGGACTGCACCGCCCATCGCCGGTCCCAAGTACGAAGCACTCCAATCTGCTCGGCCACTTTCACTTTCCACGGATTAGCGTCCGGCGCCTCATCCCAAGCCTTGATCAGGGCGGGGATTGGCTTATCGAACCACGTGAGATAGCTGTCATAGGCCGCTGCCATCAGTGAGTCAAGCGTAAAATCCGTCGTGTTCTCCAGCACCTTGATTGCGTGCAGTCCCCGCGCGGATTCACCCCCGCTCTCCACATAAGCGGGAAAGTCTTCCTTCTTCGGGCTGCTCGGCCCCGCCGCGGACCACGGCCAGTTGTTCGTGTTATAAAGCCATCCGCTTTTCGGGTTCAGCAGGTGCGGCGTCTCGTCGATCGAAAGCAGCCCCTGCCACTCAGTCGCCGGATTGCCGCCGTCCACCGGCTTAGTCCAATCGAAGCTGGTATCGCGCCTCGGAATGTAGTTGCCGTGGAAATAGGCGATGTCGCCATCAGCATCGGCGAAGATGGTGTTGTTCGATGAGTTCGCCTTCAGTTCCATCGTCTGCCGGTACTGCTTGTAGTCCTTTGCTTTCGTGCGCGTGTAGGATTGCATCAACGCTTTCACAGGCTCCTGCATCAGCCGGATGCTGACCCATTTGCCGTCGGCGGCGCGAACGATAGGCCCGTGATGGGTGCGGTAGACAGTGAATCTCTTTTCGGCCATCCCGTTGCCATTCTTGTAGGGCACTGTGATCTGAGCCGCTGACAGGGGCCGCTCCTTGTTGCCGTATTTGTAAAAGAAAAGATCGCCCCTCTTCGCAACCGTTTCGAGATACTCATCCACGGCATCGACACCGCTTGATGTATGCATCCAGCCCGCGCGATCGTTGAACCCCTGGTAAATGAAGAACTGGCCCCACGTCACGGCGCCGTAGGCATTCAGCCCTTCGCTGCTCACCATCTGCAGCTCGGACCGGAAGAAGAAAGAGGTGTGAGGATTGATCAGCAACAACGCGCGGCGCCCTGCGGTATTTGACGGCGCGATTGCGATACCGTTCGATCCTGTGGGCTCTGCAGTTTGAGTTTCGCCCACGAAAGCCTGCCGGGTCACCGGACCTTCGCCGTAGAATGCTTCCAATTGCTTCAGGTTCACGCGCTCAATATCGCCGCCGATGCTTCCCTCGGTAAAGCTGAGCGCCATCCAGGGCTCGAACCGTTGGATCACCCTCGGTTTCACTTCCGGGTGCTTGGACAAGTAGTAGTTCAGGCCGTCGGCGAACGAGTTCATCAGCGCTTTTAACCACGCCGGGCTTGCGGCATACTGCTTCCTCATCGCGGCAGGGTCCATGAAAAGCTTCATTCGCAAGTCCTGGTAGACGCGGGATTCACCCTCAGCTTCCGCCAGGCGTCCCATGGCGTTGATGTAGTTCGTCTCCACGCGATTGAAATCGTCTTCGGCCTGCGCGTACACCGTCCCGAAGACTGCGTCGGCGTCCGTCTTCCCGTATACGTGCGCGATGCCCCAATCATCGCGGATGATCGTGACACTCCCGGCCTCTCGCTGCCAGCGGCTCACTTCCGTTTCCCTCGCAAAGCAGGCGAAGGCGCCCAATAGAATCAGGACGGGTTTGTTCAGATATAGTTTGGACAACGCCTTATCATAGACGTTCGTAGAAGTATCGGAGAAAAATCAATTTATGTCTTCCGCCCTCTCGTTCCGTACCGCGCTCGTGCTGACAGCAGTCTCCTACTGCTTCGGCCAAGACCTCGCGCCCATGCGGCCGCCCGCTGTTCCTCTGGTGGCCCACGATCCTTATTTCAGCATCTGGTCCATGACGGATCGCCTGACCGATAGCAACACGCAGCACTGGACAGGCAAGCCGAATCCACTGATCGCCATGGCTCGCATCGACGGCAAGACCTACCGGGTAATGGGACGCGCCGCGGTTCCCCGTGGTACTCAACCCCTGCCTGCGCTGGACCAGAAAAGCGTCAAGGTCCTGCCCACGCGAACCCTTTACGCATTCTCCGGATCCGGCATCGATCTCGGCCTCACCTTCTTTACCCCGGCGCTGCCCGGCGATCTGGACGTTCTTTCCCGGCCTCTCACGTACATTGAGTGGAAAGCCTCCTCCAATGACGGACGCCCGCACGATGTGTCCATTTACTTCGATGCTTCCGGCGATCTTGCGGTCAACACCCCCGACGAGCCTGTCGTGTCCTCGCGGTTCATGCTGGATGACCAGCCCGTGCTTCGCATCGGCAGCCGTGACCAGCCGGTTCTGGCTAAGCGGGGCGATGACTTGCGAATCGATTGGGGCTATCTTTATCTGGCCGCCGACAAGCCGGACGGTCTGACCATGGCTGCGATTCTGGGCCCGGATGCCCGCGCGGCTTTCGAGCAAACCGGCCGCCTGCCTGCCTCCGATGACTTCTCTGAGCGCCAAGCCGCCCGCCGGGGCATTCAGGACGTAATCGCGGCAACCCTGAATTTGGGTTCCGTCGGAGCAACTCCCGTCCAACGGTATCTGATGCTCGCTTATGACGACCTCTGGGCCATCGAGTATTTCGAGCGCCGCGAGCGAGCCTGGTGGCGCCGCAACGGCGATGGGGCTTCCGATCTCATCCGCAAGGCCCGGCAGCAGCACGACGCTCTCCTCCGCCGCAGCGCCAACTTCGATGAGGAGCTTATGGCCGATATGAAACGAATCGGGGGCGAAGAATACGCCCGCCTCGCATCGCTCGCCTATCGCCAGACGCTCGCTGCCCACAAGTTGGTCGCCGATGTGGACGGCACCCCCATGTTCCTGCCGAAGGAGAACTTCAGCAACGGCTGCATCTCCACCGTGGACGTCATCTATCCCAGCGCGCCCTTCACGCTTCTGTTCAACCCTCAGCTTCTCCGGGCCCAGATGCAACCCGTCCTCGACTATGCGCGCATGGGCCGCTGGAA
>JALYXI010000073.1 GCA_030947245.1 Acidobacteriota bacterium | reverse complement strand
ACGCAATCCGTACCGGCGATCTGGAAGCCGCCAAGGATGCGATCGCGATGGGCGCGGACGTGAATGCGCCCGATGCCCTGGGCGCGGCTCCGCTTCACGATGCGGTCTGGAATGACCGCGCGGATCTGGTCGAGTTGCTGCTTGACTCCAAAGCCCAAATCAACTCCAAGCACCGCGAAGCCGGTTCCACCTCGCTTCATTACGCGGTAATCAAGAACAACCTTTCCATCGCTGAGCTTCTGTTGAGCCACGGCGCTGACGTCAATGCCACGACAAACACCGGCGCAACCCCGCTGCACATTGCGGCGTCCCGCGGCTACACCGGTATGGCCAGGTTGCTTCTGGCGCACGGAGCGGACGTGAATGCAAAGGACAAAACCGGATCCATGCCCCTCAACGAAGCAGCTTGGAAAGGCTTCGCCGAAACCGCCGCTCTTCTCATCTCGCAGGGCGCCGCAATCGACAACGCCGACGGCGAATCCGGCGCCACGCCGCTGAACGAAGCGGCCGTCAAGGGACATCGTGAAATGGTCGAGCTTCTCTTGAAGCATGGCGCCGACCCCAAGCTCCGGGACCATAGCGGAGCAACTCCACTTGAAAATGCTTCCCGCTCTCAGCATGCGGAGATCATGGGCCTGCTTGTCAGCGGCGAGCCCTCGCGCAAAGCAATAGAAGTCTCAGGCCCGGAGTTGCTGAATGATGCGGTTCTCAAAGGCCAGTCCAATGTCGTGGAGATGCTGCTGAAGCTTCACGTGAATGTGAACGCGCCGGGAAAGACCGGTTCCACCCCACTGGATCAGGCGGCGCTCAAGGGCAACGAAGAGATCGCTAAGGTGTTGCTCGATCATGGCGCGGATGTGAACGCCCGCAATAAGTATGGCGGAACGCCTCTGCACGATGCCGCGCTGAGCGGCTACGCCGGATTGGCCGAGCTGCTCCTGGCGCACGGGGCGCGGGTCGATGTGCGGGAAGAAGAGTCCGGCTCCACCCCGCTTTACAATGCAGCTTCACTCGGGCGGGAATCCGTCGTGGCCCTGTTGATTGCCCGCGGGGCGAATGTGAATGCAGTCAACAAAGCGGGCGCGAGTCCACTCCACGCAGCCGTTGTGAACGGCTACGCGGCAGTTGCCGCAATGCTCCGCGCACGCGGCGCGCTTGACTTGGCGGGACAAAAATAATGATGCATCTGCTTCCCATATGTTTCCTGCTCGCTCAGCCGGCGAGCTATGATCTCGTCATCTCCGGCGGCCACGTCCTCGATGGCGCGGGCAATCCTTGGTTCCAGGCCGATCTCGGCATCACGGGCGATTCCATCGCCGCGATCGGGAATCTTTCGGGCGTCACCGCACGGCAAACGATCGATGCTCATGGCCTGACCGTTGCCCCGGGATTCATCGATATCCATTCGCATGGGCGCCGCGGAATTTTCCTGGTCCCCACCGCCGCGAATTACCTCAGCGAAGGCGTCACCACCTTCATCGAAGGCCCGGACGGAAGCTCTGCGCTCCCGCTTCCGCCATTTTTCGAAAAGCTTCAGGCTACCCGCGTTTCGGTCAACGTCGGCAGCTTTGTCGGGCACGGAACCATCCGCGGCGAAGTGCTCGGCCTGGTGAACCGGCAAGCCGGCCCGCAGGAGTTGGAGCGGATGCGTGCATTGGCGCGTCAAGCCATGCTCGATGGCGCGTTCGGACTCTCCACCGGCCTCTTCTACGTGCCCGGAAACTTCGCGAGCACGGAAGAAGTGATCGAGATCGCGAAGGTGGTCGGGCGCATGGGAGGCATTCACCAATCGCATATGCGCGACGAAGGGGAGCACATCGCGGATTCCGTGCGGGAAACCATCCGCATCGGCGAAGAAGGCCATCTGCCTACCCAGGTGACGCACCACAAAGTGATGGGGCTCGCGAACTGGGGCAAGAGTACGGAGACTCTGAAACTGGTGGAAGACGCGCGGGCGCGCGGCGTGGATGTCACAATCGACCAGTATCCCTACACCGCATCCAGCACCGGGCTCGCCGCATTGCTGCCCCAGTGGTCGCTCGAAGGCGGGCAGAAGGCTGTTCTTGAGCGGCTCCACGCGCCGGAAGCGCGGGCGCGCATCAAGCGGCAAATCGTGATCAATCTGCGCGAGGGCAGAGGCGGCGGCGACGCGAAGAACGTCACTGTGGCAGGCTGCGGCTTCGACAAAAGCATGGCGGGCAAGAGCTTGGCGGATCTTACCCGGATGCGCGGAAGGCCCGTGACGTTCGAGGAAGCCGCCGAAACCGCGATGGACATGCAGGCGCAAGGCGGTTGCAGCATGATCTATCACGCGATAGGCGAAGAAGACGTAGACCGCATCATGCGCTCGCCGTACACGATGATCGCCTCGGACGGTGACATCCCGGTATTCGGCGAAGCGGCGCCGCACCCCCGCAGCTATGGAACATTCGCCCGGGTATTGGGCGTCTATGTGCGGGAGAAGCACACTCTTACTCTTCAAGACGCGGTGCGCAGAATGTCCGGCATGCCTGCGCAGCGGCTCGGCATTCAAGACCGGGGTTTGCTGCGCGTCGGCATGAAAGCCGACATCGTGGTCTTCGATCCCGCAACCGTCGCCGATCGCTCCGAGTTCGACAAACCGCACCAGTATTCCATCGGCTTCCGCGATGTCATCGTGAACGGAACACCGGTCCTGCGCAACGGGGTGGTTACCGGCGCGCGGCCCGGAGTGGTTCTGTATGGTCCGGCGCACGCCATAACTCCCGCGCCTCCCCAACAAGAAAAAGCGACCCGGTAACGAACACGGTTCCCTGCCCTTCCGCAAGCAACGCCTTCGCTTCAAGGAGATTCGCCGTTACGCGAATGCGCGGATGATCGGAAAGCTCCCGTATCGATTCGGGCCAAACAGCGCGCGGCTGATTTGCCGCGGTCACAATCACCTCCGCGAATAGCGGAAACAGCAGGTCAACCGATTCCGAAATCGCTTTATCCCGCATAGCTCCATAAATCAACCGCAGCGGCTCGCCCGGAAAGAACTCGCGAATGTAAGCCGCCAGAGCCCGGGCCCCGGCGGGATTGTGCGCGCCGTCTACAATCACGTCGGGCGAGCTTGCGATCCACTCCAACCGCCCCGGCCAGCGCGCTTGAGCGATTCCCCTTTCCACTTGACGCGGGCCTATGCCAAGCAGCGTAAGAGCCATGGCGGCCGTACGCGCATTCTCCACCTGATGCGCTCCGGCCAGCGGACACTCGATCGCCAGTCCGCCCGCGCGAAACCGGCTTCCCCGCCTGTGTAAGTCCAAATCACTCACCGGCCACTCGCTCGTACGGCGAACGTTCGAGTACCGCGGAAACACATCCATCGCTTCAGCACGTTGCTCCGCAATCACCGCCGGCACGCCCGGCTTCAAAATGCCAGCCTTTTCCGATGCAATCTCCCCAAGCGTGTTGCCGAGAAATGCCTCGTGGTCGAAATCCACCGGAGTAATGACGCAAAGCTCCGGGGCCACAACATTGGTCGCGTCCAGGCGCCCGCCCAAGCCGGTCTCCAACACCACCATCTCCGCTTCCCGTGAAAAGATAAGGAACGCCATCGCTGTCGCGGTTTCAAAGTAGGTGGGATGAAACTCCAGCTTCCCCGCGGCAATCAACCGTTCCGCGCACGCGTGCACTTCATCGAATGCCGCCGCGAACACTTCGGGCGTCACCGGGATCCCGGCAATCTGAATCCGCTCCAAAGCCTGGTGCAAATGCGGCGAAGTATAAAGCCCTGTGCGCAATCCCGCGGTGCGCAACCCGGATTCTATCATCGCGCATGTGGAACCCTTCCCATTGGTGCCCGCCACATGAACGAAACGTGTTTTCCGGTGCGGAGAACCAAGCGCTTCCAGAAGCACCGTGATATTCTCCAACCCGAATTTCGCCGTTTTCAGCTCGTTTCCGAGCGAATACAAAAACCGGACCGAATCCGAGTAGTTCACGCGGCTCACTGCACGGGCGGGCCGGCAAAGAAGGTCAAAGCCTGGGCAATGTAGCTTTTCAACTCGCCGCGCGGAACCACGGCGTCCAGCATCCCATGCTTCACCAGGAACTCGCTGCGTTGGAATCCTTCGGGCAGCTTCTGCCGAATAGTCTGCTCGATTACGCGCGGCCCCGCAAACCCGATCAGCGCGCCGGGTTCGGCGATATTCAGATCGCCCAGCATCGCAAGACTCGCGGTGACGCCGCCCGTCGTCGGGTCCGTCAGAACACTGATGTAAGGGATCCGCGCTTCGTCCAAACGCATCAGCGCCGCCGAAATTTTCGCCATCTGCATCAGGCTGATAGCGCCCTCCTGCATGCGCGCGCCGCCCGATGCCGAGACGACAATCAGAGGCGCGCTCTCCGCCATGCTTCGCTCGATCGCGCGCGTAATCCGCTCGCCCATCACAGACCCCATGCTCCCGCCGATGAACCGCGGGTCCATGGCGCACATGTTCACTTTACGTCCGGCAAGAAGCCCATGCGCGGAGATCAGCGCGTCGGTCAATTGCGTCGCGGCCTGCATGGCAATCAGCCGCTCGCGGTACGGCTTATTGTCGACGAAATCCAGCGGATCGGAGGAGCGCAGACCGCCGTCTACTTCCGTAAACTTTCCATCGTCGAACAACAATTCCAAACGCCTGCGCGCGTCCAGCCGGAAGTGCGCTCCACAGCGCGGGCACACGTTGTGAGTCGGTTCCAGATCCTTTTTCCAGATGATTTCGCGGCAGCTTTCACACTTCTGCCAAAGCCCTTCAGTGCGAACGGTCTTCTCCGCTTCTTCCACCTTGGGCTTTACTTCGGGATTGCTGTCGTTTCGTTTAAACCAGGCCATTCAGAGTTTCAAGGGGCGGACTCCCCACACTAGCGCGGGTACGGATGGCCCCGCAAGATGGCGAACGCCCGGTAGATCTGTTCCGCCAGCATGGCCCGCGCCAACTCGTGCGGGAATGTCATCCGGGAAAGCGAGAGCAGAAAGCTCGCCTGCTTGCGCCACGCGGCCGGAAGCCCATCCGCTCCCCCGATCAGGAACACCACGTCCTGCCCCGCCATCTCCGCTTCCGCAAACAGTTCCGAAAATGCCGGGGAGTCCATCTCGCGCCCGCCAGGGTCCAGGTAGATTCGCCGGGCCGTCGGATGCTTCGCCGCTAAATCCGCTCTCTCCGGCCGGATTTCTACCATCTGCATCCCGGTGTAATGCGAAGCGCGCCGAACGAACTCCTCGGCAATCCGGTTCGCGTGCGCGTCTTTGGGCTTGCCGATGTAGTAGACGAAAACCTTCAACTGTTCGGAATGGCAACTGGCTTCGCCGCCCGCCAAAGCCGCTCCAGCCCGTAGTACTCGCGCGATTTCTCTGAAAACACGTGGATTAGAAAATCGCCATAATCCGCCAAAATCCACTCAGCGCCGTTGTACCCTTCCAAACTCACCGGAAGATCGCCCGTGGCCTTCAACTTCAACCCGATCTCATCGCTGATCGCTTGCACCTGACGTGAATTGTTGCCGGTGCAGATCACGAAGTAATCGGTAAACGAAGTAATTCCGCTCAGGTCCAAAACAATAATGTCTTCCGCCTGCTTCGATTGAGCTGCGCGAACCGCCACCAGCCAGCCCGGAGTCTCTCCAACCGCAATCTCCTGCCCGGCGCTTAACTCCGCAACTTCTGTTTTCTCCAGAAACTGTCTCCTTACCGCTATCGTACACTAGGGGAAGAGCCTTGAAACTCAGACTGGCATGGGCAGCCGCCTCAGCCGCTGTGATTGCGTCTGTCATTGCGTGCGCCCAAAATCTTCCCGCTCCGGACGTTCCCGCTCCCGCGAAGTCTTCGGTCCCCAGTTCCGCGGATCTCATTCTCGAAGACCCTTCCGTGCTGCGCGCGCGCCTCGAAGTCGACAAAATCCGCATGATGGTGGAGAACGGAACCCTGCCCCGAATCAAGCTGGAAAAAGCCGAGCAGGATCTGCTCGATAAGCGGGATGAAGCCCTGATCACGCGCGCCCTCTACGGCAAGGACATCACATCCGAACAGGCTGCCGAAACGGTTGCGGCGGCCCAGCGCCGCCTCGATCGCCGAAAGAAGGTAGCGGAAGAAGAGCGGAAGTTGCTATCGGGCGGAGTGATCGCAAAACAGGAAATGGTGACTACCCAGAGCGATGTGGACCGCGCCCAGAAGGATCTTGAATGGGCAGTCGCACGCGGAAAGCTGGTGAAAGAGGTGGAAAATATGGCGTCCGCGGAAGCGGCGTTGATGATGCGGCTCGATTCCATGTCGCCCGTCGAGAGCCGCAAGCTGGTGGAGCACTATGATGGCAAGGGCTCTTTTACCGCAATGGACCGTTATCGGGTGGAAATGGCCTTTCGCGTGCGCTTTGCGCACCCAATACCCATCAGCGCCGATGGCGGAAGCGCCGTGCACCGCTCTATGGGCTTCGACCATCGCGGGCGCGTGGATGTGGCCGTGAACCCCGATGCGCCCGAAGGGGTTTGGCTGCGGCATTTCCTCACAGTCAACAGAATCCCTTTCTTCGCCTTCCGCGCCGCCGTCGCGCATAAAGCAACCGGGGCGCATGTCCACATGGGTCCGGCCAGCACCCGATATGTACCAGGCATATCGGGAGCAGGTCTATAAGACCGCACTGAACGCGGAGTGCCGGTTATCGCCGGTTCGCGAATTCTTCGATCCCTATCTCCCGATGATCTTCAATACGGGAGAGCAAATTGCCCCTACGCGTTAGAAAAAGCTCTAATTCCCTTACGGGCAGGGGTTTCGATATCAGGTAACCTTGCGCGATATCGCATCCGGCGTCTCGTAACGCGTTGTGTTGTTGTTGGGTTTCGACGCCTTCCGCGATCACATCGAAACCTAGACTACGGGCCAAAGCAATGATGCCTTCAACTACAGGCAGGCCAGTTCCGTTCATCCCTATTTCGCGGACGAAGCTCTGATCGATTTTAACCGTGTGAATCGGCAGTTGATGCAAATAGCTTAGGGAAGAGTAGCCCGTTCCGAAATCGTCAACCGCCAGGCCGACGCCAAGCTTGCGAAGAGCCTGCATCTGGCGTTTGGCCTCCTTGAAATTGCCAATCAGCGTTTCTGTCAGCTCAAGTTCCAGCAGACCCGGATCCAGGCCCGTCTCGCTGAGCACGTTCGCCACGGTGTCGGAAAAATTCGGTTGCGTAAACTGAACAGCGGAAACGTTTACAGCTATTTTCAGCGGAACATAGCCTTCCCGTTCCCACGCTACCATCTGCGCGCATGCTTCCCGAAGCACCCAAGCGCCGATCGGAACAATTAGTCCGCTCTGCTCCGCGACGGAAATAAACTGGCCGGGAAGCAACATGCCGAGTTTTGGATGGTTGAGCCGGAGCAGAGCCTCCAGGCCCGTTAACTCCCCGTTCAATTTGGCCTGAGGCTGATAATGAATTTCAAAATGTCCCTGATCCAGCGCGCGGCGCAGGTGGGACTCCATGGCCAGCGCCTCGATCCCCGCTTCACTCATCTCTCGCGCGAAGTATTGGTACCGGTTCTTTCCCTGGCTCTTGGCACAATACATGGCCGTATCGGCATTCTTTTGCAAGGTTGCCGAATCGTTCCCATTTTCGGGAAAGATGCTGATGCCTATGCTCACACTCGAAAACAACTCGTGACCGTCTATTTGAAAAGGAACATTCATCGCCTCCAGGATTCTTCGCGCCGCTCCCTCCGCGCTTTGTTGTCCTTCGAGCTCAGTGAGCACCACATTGAATTCGTCACCGCCCATCCTCGCGAGAGCGTCGCATTCGCGAACGCAGTCGCACAATCGCCCGGATACCTGCTGTAAGAAAAGATCTCCGATTCGATGGCCCATGGTGTCGTTGATCTGTTTGAAGCGGTCGATATCAAGATAGAGCACGGCCACGCGATTTCCACGCCGCCGTGCGTGGTTCAGTGCCTGTTCCAGCCGGTCTTCAAAGAGAATGCGATTCGGCAGGCCCGTTAACGCATCATGACGGGCCTGATGCGATAACTGCTCGCACAATTGGCGATGTTCAATACCCATGCTGGCCAGACGGACCGCGGCATCGAGCAGATTATGATCGTCGATTTCCGCAGCGCAAGGGCCGGGGAAAAACATCGACACCGTCCCGAGGATCTCGCCCGCTGCCGAGAAAATGGGACTGGACCAGCATGCGCGAAGTGAGTGGGCCAACGCAACATCGCGCAGGGAATCCCACAAGGGGTCTGATTCGATATCGGCCACAATGACAGTTTTGCCCCAATACGCGGTGGATCCGCATGAGCCCGCGGTGGGTCCGATTTCCTCGTTTGCAATCGACCGGCGATAGCTCTCCGGTAAATGGGGGGCCGCCGCCAGGTATAACCGGCCATCCCTCAATAAGGAAACGGCGCACATCGCGCCGGGACGGTGATTTTCCACCAAGTGCACTAATGCCTTCAAAATCTCGTCCAGAGATCGGCCGGCCCCAATCGTCTCAAGAACTTTATTGCGGTTCAGTTCGAGAAGTTCGGTCCGCTTCCGGCGAGTGATATCCTCGACGATTCCTTCATAGAAAAGCGTGGTGTTTTCTCCACGCACGCAGCGGACGGTGTCTCGAACCAGAATCTCAGTGCCATCTTTTTTTACCCAGGCGGCCTCGGAACAGACGCCGGTCCATTCAAGTACTCCGTTGCGGCGATGGCGCAGGAAAGCGGACAGTGTGTCCGAGGCGGCCAGTTCCGCCAGAGTGGCATAGCCCAACATGCGGAGAAATGACGGGTTCGCCATCGCGATAGTCCCGTCTTGTCTTGAACGGTAAATTCCGGCAGGGGAGTTATCGAACAGGTTGCGATATTGCTCTTCGCTTTCGCGCAATCCCGCGTCGCTGCGCTCACGCTCCGCCACTTGCCCCAGTTGCGTTCCGATCTGCGCCATGATTTCGAGGAGAGCTTCATCGGGTGCGACGATGTCATGCGTAAAGAATT
>JALYXI010000066.1 GCA_030947245.1 Acidobacteriota bacterium | reverse complement strand
GGCGAGTCCCGCGGCGGAAAAGGCGCTTTCGATCGCCGCGCGGGCTTCGGCTTCATCCTCTTTCAGAACCACGCGATGCGTGCGAACGCGGACTATGTCGTTTTCCGCGACAAGGTCCGGAGTGCTTCTGAGAACTTCACTCAGCAGGTGTTCGGGAATTGCAAGTGAGGCTCTCGACATGCCTGCTTGCAGAGGATGGCTTTTATGAAAGGCGCGGAGAGAGTCCACGGCTTGGCGGCGGAGTAGCTGAAGAGTTTCGGAAGCGGCGAGCCAGTCTTCCGCGGGCAGGAAGGTCAGCGATGGAGCGCCTCTGCGGATCAGGTCTTCGGGGAGCGCAAGACGGGCGGCAAGAGTGCGGACGCTAAGGCCCGATTTGGATTCGGCGGTAAGAAGCGCAACGCGTTCCGCGGGAATGCCGGTGTCGAGAACGCGGAGACGGCGCGCCACGTCGTCGGTTTTCCTGTACCGTAAGCCGGTAATATCGGCAACGCGGCCGCCTCCTATGGTGGTGACGGGAGAGAACTTGCGGATAATAAAGCGGTCGCCCGGGACGAGCAGCGCGGGTTGGCGAAGGATAATTCGCCCGTAGGCCGTGCCGCCGGGAGCAAGGGAAGCCTGGCCTCCGAATAGACGGATCTCGGCCTCAATTTCCGCGGTACCGGCGTGAAAGTGTACGGGCGCGCGGTGTTTCAGCGGCTGGGCAGAGCGAAGCAGTTCAATCGCGCAATCGATGACGGTGACTGCGTGGAAGCGTCCAGGCTCGGAAAGCACCATGCCCCGGGTGACTTCGCTAGGCTCGATGCCGGCAATATTGACCGCGGTGCGCTGGCCGGCCGTGGCTAGGGGCGCAGTCTTGCCAAAGACCTGAACACCGCGGACGCGGACAGTCCGGCCAATCGGGTAAAGCTCGAGCGGCTGTTCCGGCCCGATGGAGCCGGAGATGAGCGTTCCGGTCACAACTGTTCCAAAGCCTTTAGCGGAAAAGGATCGATCGACGGGAAGGCGAGGAAATCCATGCTCGTCGCGAACGGGGACGCGCGTCGCGAGAGCAACAATGGCCTGCTTGAGTTCGGAAATGCCAGAGCCGGATACTGAACTGACGGCAATCACAGGAGCGCCCTCCAGGAAAGAGCCGGCGACGAATTCTTCGATTTCCAGTTTCACCAAGCCAAGCAAGTCTTCGTCGACCAGGTCGGCCTTCGTAAGGACAATAATTCCGGAGCGAAGGCCCAGAAGACGGCAGATTTCGAAGTGTTCGCGCGTCTGCGGCTTGATGGATTCATCGGCGGCAACGATGAATAGAACCAAGTCGATGCCTCCGGCGCCGGCGAGCATATTCTTCACGAAGCGTTCGTGGCCGGGGACGTCGACGAAACCCACCCGAAGATCGGGCGTAAGTTGCAGATGAGCAAAACCGATATCGATGGTGATGCCGCGAATCTTTTCTTCTATGAGGCGGTCGGCGTCGATGCCGGTCAGCGCGCGCACCAGGCTGGTTTTGCCATGATCGATATGACCCGCGGTTCCGGCCACTAGATTACGCATAATAACCAATAGACCTTGACCGCAATCCTCATGTTGCTGGCGCTGCCGCTTTCCGGCTCCGTGGTGTATTGCATTCTGATGATGGTAGCTGCGCGGAACTACTTAAAAATTCCACCGCCGCGCGTGGTCAGTACGGAACCGGTTTCCATTTTGAAGCCCCTGTTCGGCGCCGATGAGGGCCTGGAGGAGAATCTTCGCAGCTTCTTTGAACAGGACCATCCAGCGTTCGAACTGTTGCTGGCGGCGAATCGGGAGGAAGACCTGGGAGCACGGATAGCCCGCAAGTTGATGGGCGAGTATCCGGAAGTTTCGGCGCGGCTTGTAGTGACCGGCGATTCTCCGCGGCCGAACGGCAAAGTCTACAGCTTGCAGCAGATGCTTCGGTATGCGAGGCACGACATTCTAATTATGGCGGACAGCGACATCCGCGTCGCGGGAGAGATGGCGCGCGTGCTGGCCTCCGAGTTGCATGATCCGGCAATTGGACTGGTGACCTGCCCGTATCGCGCGATCCCGGGCCCGAGTGTCTGGAGCCATTTGGAAGCAATCGGGATGAACACGGAATTCCTGGGCGGCGTTCTGGTGGCGCGCCTATTGAGCGGGATGGACTTCGCGCTGGGCTGCACGTTGGCCGTACGGAAGGATGCGCTCAATGCAATCGGGGGCCTCGATGCGCTGGAGAATTACCTGGCGGAAGATTTCATGATGGGCCAGATGGTGGAGCGCTCGGGCAGCCGTGTCATTCTGTCGAGCTTTGTGATTGAGCACCGGATCGGAAGCCAGGGATTCGCGGCCAATATGCGGCACAGGCTGCGATGGGCGCGGAGCACGCGAAGGAGCCGCCCGTGGGGCTACGTAGGGGAGATCTTTACCAATCCACTGCCTCTGGCGCTGGTGCTGCTGGGGATAGATCCCGGAAGTTGGCCGTTTGTGCTCGCGATTGCGGGGTTGCGGGCAGTAGCGGCTTACGCGGTGGCACGTGTGGTTTTACGGGATCCTCTGATCGCCCGGGAGTTCTACCTGCTGCCGGTGCAGGATGTGTTTAGCTTTGTGACGTGGGTGGCTGGATTCTTCGGGAATACGGTCGAGTGGCGTGGCCGGCGGCATGCGGTGCTGCCGAATGGGACGTTTCAGAGTTAGTGCAAGCTTTGGTTATGCTTCGGATGATAGCCTTGAGGGCAGGAGAAATCGCACATGGAGAGCGGTAATCGCGGCAGGAGTTTCGGACGGCCTTTCGTCGTTTCCTCGCTGTTTGTTTTGCTGAGTAGCGTTGTCGTGGCGCCTGGCGCGTCCGCATCGTTCATCGGAGGCTACGATCCCTCCCACTTCAAGCTGACAAACACCAACTCGGACGGAACCGTAGATACATCTCTTGTCCCTCTCTCTATCACTCTTACCGGGGGAAATAATGGAAGCGGACTGGCGGGCTCCACCGACTATACGGCATCTGCCTTCGCCAGCGGTTTTG
>JALYXI010000047.1 GCA_030947245.1 Acidobacteriota bacterium | reverse complement strand
GGGAACCTGCCGCCTAAGTCTTCCATTCGCGAAATCCGCATCAACCAGAATCCCTTCTCCGCCGAGTACGACCGGCTCGGATTCGGCCGCATCGAAATCCTGACCAAACCGGGAACCGACCGGCTGCGCGGTTCGGCCATGTTCAACGACAGCGATTCCGTGTTCAATTCCCGTAACCCCTACTTGGTGAGTTCGCCCCAGCCGACGGGCCTGGGCCTGAATCCCAACACCGGGGTAAACCCCGACCTGACTCCCACTTTTTCCTCCCGGCAGTATGAGGCCAATCTCGGCGGCTCCCTCGGAAAAAAAGCCTCCTTTTTTGTGGATGGTCAGCGGCGGAATATTGACGATAACGCCATTATCAACGCATCGCGCCTGGATACGAGCTTAAATCCATATCAGTACAGCACAGCGGTTTCGACGCCAAACCACCGTACCGAATTCAGCCCTCGAATCGATTACCAGATCAACAGCAACAACACGTTGGTGATGCGGTATTCCTTTGAGCAGCAGAAACAGACCCTGGCCGGAATCGGTAACTTTACGCTTGCATCGCAGGGTTACAACACCCTCACCACTGAACATCGCGCGCAGCTTACGGAAACCGCCGTACTGGGTGCCAAGACGGTGAATGAAACACGTTTCCAGTTCCTCAACGACACCACTACGCAGAGTGGCGACAACACTCTGCCGTCCATCAACGTGCTTCAGGCGTTCAACGGCGGCGGTAGCCAGGTGGGCCGTTCCTACGATCTGCAAAAGCGTTTCGAACTACAGAACTACACATCCATCGCACAGGGCGCGCACTCATTGAAGTTCGGCGTGCGGATCCGGAGCGTAATCGCCGATGACTATTCACCGCAAAACTTCGGCGGCACCTTTCAATTTGCCAGCGGTGTCGGTGCTCCGCTCGACGCTTCGAATCAGATCATCGCCAATGCCGCGCCGGTCCGCATCACTTCCATCGAGCGCTATCGCCGCACCCTCTTGTTCGGACAACAGTGTTACCTGCCCGGTAACCAATTGGGTTGTGGAGCTTCCCAGTTTTCACTCGCCGCCGGCAATCCCTTCACGAACCTGAGCCAAACCGACGTCGGCGTCTTTTTCCTGGACGATTGGCGCTTCCGCCCCAACCTGACGATCAGCCTGGGGCTTCGTTATGAGACCCAGACCAATATCTCGGATTGGCGCGATGTGGCGCCGCGGCTCGGGTTCGCATGGTCTCCCGGCGCGGGCAAAAACGGCCATTCGAAGACTGTAATTCGCGGCGGCACTGGAATTTTCTACGACCGCTTTCAGGAAAGCAACGTACTACAGAGCATCCGCTACAACGGCGTGAACCAGCAGAACTACATTGTCAATAATCCGGACTTCTATCCGAACATTCCCTCGCTCACCTCGCTACAGCAGGTTGCGCAAACCCGCCGTCAGATCGATTCGAATTTACGCGCGCCTTACACCATCCAGAGCGCGATCGGCGTGGAACGGCAGTTGCCGCGCAATACCACTCTTGCGGTCACGTTTACGGACTCTCACACCACCCATCTCCTCCGGTCGCGCAACATCAACGCGCCGCTTCCGGGTACCACGCAGTTTGACCCGTCCACCGGCCAACCCATCACCGGCACCGGCGTGTATCCGTTCGGCTATAAGACGGGCAACATCTACAACTACGAATCCGATGGAACTCTGAACCAGAACCAGCTCATCGTAAATTTGAATTCGCGCGTGAATTCGAATATATCGATCTTTACTTATTACGTCTTGAATCACGCTAACAGCAACACCGATGGCGTGAATACCTTTCCTGCCGATCCGTATAACCTGAATCAGGAATATGGGCGATCATCGCTCGATGTACGGCACCGCTTCGTGTTAGGTGGTTCTGTCGCGACGCGCTATAACATCCGGCTAAGCCCGTTTGTCATCGCGAATACGGGCCGTCCTTTCAATATCACTACCGGCACTGATAATAACGGAGATCTTCAATACACCGACCGGCCCTCCTTCGCTTCCGCTTCCGATTGCGGAACCAACAGCTTGAACCTGAAATGCACTAACTTCGGAGACTTCAATCTGAGCCCGGCTCCGGGCGCCCGCATCATTCCCAGGAATTACGGCGATGGACCGGGCGCGTTTACGGTAAACCTTCGTCTTTCGAAAACGTGGGGCTTTGGCGAATCTACAAGGGGGCGCGGTAATGCCAATACTGGTGGAGGTGGACCTGGCGGTGGTGGACCTGGCGGTCGCGGGGGCGGTGGACGCGGAGGTCCCGGAGGCTTTGGCGGTGGCGGAATGGGCGGCATGTTTGGCGGCGGCGGGACCGATAAACGTTTCAACCTGACGCTTTCCGTGAATGCGCGGAATCTGCTGAACCATGTCAACGAAGGCGATTACTCCGGCAATCTCACTTCGCCCTATTTTGGCCGCTCAAACTCGCTTGCAACCGGAGGCTTCGGGCCTCCAGGCGGCGCGACGAATAACCGGCGCCTCGATTTCCAGATTCGATTTGCCTTCTAATTGACTAACTGGCCGGGGAGGCCAATCCTTCCCGGCTGGTTACAATCGTATCCTCACGATCTACCCTGAAGTACCCGTCATCCCCGGATCCTGTAAGCACGTCAGGCTTGTCCTCGTGAACCGAGATTTCCTTCCACTTCTTACTCAACACGTCCCGGTAAACGTGGAAAAACCGGTCTGCGCTTTGCGTTGTGTCCCAAGCCGAACGGTACACCAGTGCAACGCGGCCATCTTTCCGGTCTTCCCAAAGCTGGTACCTGCCTCCGCGCCAATGAGGGCTTAAGTCACGGGACTCTTGTTCCGTTGTGAATTGCCGGATGAGAATCGCGTGTTCCAGTTCGCCGAGCGGACCCCCAACCAACCGGTGCATTTTTTTTAGAACGGGTAGCGTTAACGGCATCGGCTCCGTTCGGGCAAAGTACAGGGCGGGGTGCAGGATCTGCTGTGTGGAAACCGGTGGGTGTTCAAAGACTTGGGCAAATCCCCGCTTTCCCATTCGCGCAAACACAACCTGCTGGAATTCCGTGCCCTGATTATAAGGGAAAGTCAAAGTTTCGCGGAGATAGAGCGGAGCCTGATCGAACACGGGAAACGGCGCCTCCGGTTCCGGTTCCGCGCGCGCGTCCGGATGCCGGGCCAGAATTGTTCGCATCAGCCAAGATGCCTGCCCTTCCACCACCGCCTGCCGCGCCGCGGATTTCTCGCTGTCGTTCTCCACTTTCCGGGCGAATCGCTCTAATGGAAAGTTCTGATCCGCTAACGCATGCGCCAGTTCATGCACCACCGCCGCTTGGCGGAGCGATGGCGAAGTCCAGTCCGTCAGAAACAGCTTCCGGCGATGATAGTCATAAAATGCGGCCGTTTGCTCCGTCAGCAACGCGAGCATGGTTTGCTCCAGGTTGAAATTCTGCGGAACGAAGCCAAACTTCTTCAACGTCAGTTCCTCGGCCCGCAGTTCTTGCGGCTTCACCACCTCTGCAATCCGGCTCTTCAGAAAGCGATTCACTTCGGAGCGGTCTAGAATTTCAAACGCCACGGGCCGTTTGACCGCAAATCCGGTGATTTGGGCGAGCTCTAAAAACGTAGCGTCGATTGTCTCCCTGGTGGGACCTTCCGCCGCGCAAAGCGACACAAACGCCACCGACAACCAACGCCCAAGTGTTCGCAAGCCCTTTCAAGATAGCGCGCTACAATGAAACCTGATTTCGACGGGAGAATTGAAACTTGGCAGACCAGAGCAAGCTGTATAAGGCAGAGAATCAAGGCAGCGGTACGTTTTCCATCACCAAGCCGAAGCGCAAAAAGGCGAAGATGCGTCAATCGGAGTTGAAGAACCCGCGCCGCGGTTCCCGCAAGGGCTAGAGCACTGAAAATTTCATCTTTGGTTCTGCACCCTATCGCCATTGCAGACCCGCCTCTTCGCAGTTCCTATGGACTTCACGCGCCCTTCGCGCTCCGTACCATCGTCGAACTGAAAACCACCGATGGCATCACAGGAGTCAGCGAAACGTATGGCGGCGATGTTCCCGTCGCTGCGCTTCAAGCCGCCTCGAAGCACGTCGTGGGTATGGATCCGTTTCGTCTGGCCGGCCTCTTTGAAGACCTGACTGCGCGATCGACTCCTCTCACGGACGATGTGCCCGGCGGGCGCAGTCAGACCTTCCTGGTACCTGGCGAGAATCCTCTCGATTTGAATACCCGGACTTTTGCCGCGATCGAAATTGCTTGCCTGGACATAATTGGTAAAGCCGTTGGCCGTCCGGTATGCGACGTCATCGGTGGGCGTGTGCGGGATGAAGTCAGCTTTTCAGCCTATCTCTTCTACAAGCACGCGGGCGGCGGCGGCCTGAGCAATGACCGTCGCGAAGACGAATACGGAGAAGTTCTGGACCCCGCGGCGACGGTCCGAGAAGCGAAACAAATGATTGCGCAGTACGGGTTTCGCGAAATCAAGTTGAAGGGCGGCGTGCTTCCCCCCGCGGAAGAGGTGGAAAGCATCCGTCAATTGCGGGAGGAGTTCGGGCCGGATGTGCCTTTGCGAATCGATCCCAACTGCGCTTGGAGCATCGGCACTTCAGTTCAGGTTGGCGAAGCTCTCGCCCGGGAGTTATCGAACGGCGGATACCTGGAAGATCCCTGCGCGGATTTGGAAGGCATGGGTGAAGTGCGCCGCCGCCTGCTCGACAAAGGAATCAGCACCGCATTCGGCAGCAATGTCGCGGTAACCAACTTCCCCGACGTACCGAAGGCGAAAGCGCTCGATGCCGTTCAAATCGTCCTTTCCGACCCGCATTACTGGGGCGGCATGCGGCAAGTCCAGCTTCTGTCCCACCTCTGCGGAGTGCTCGGGATGGGGCTTTCCATGCATTCCAATAGTCATTTGGGCGTCAGCATGATGGCGATGACCCACGTAGCCGCGGCATGTCCCAACCTGACTTACGCCTGCGACACGCACTATCCCTGGCAGACCGCGCGGGACGAAGTTGTAGCGGGCGGACGCATTCAGTTTCACAACGGCGCCGTCCGCATCCCGGATCTTCCGGGGCTGGGAGTGGAACTGGATTACGATCAGATTGCCCGCGGCCGGGAGCGTTACGGCGCGATACCTTACCGCAAGCGTGACGATGCCGCCGAGATGCGCGCCCATGTAGACCCGGGCTGGCAGCGCATTCTGCCGCGCTGGTAGATTTCTATATCCGCGCTTGCGCCTGGTAGCACGATGAAACGAACGGATATACCTGCAACTCACCCTCAAGCTGCCGCTGAGGCGTTTGGAGACTTGCACTCGACCATTCCCACTGTTCGGCGCGGTCCACAAGTTTATCCTTCACGGGATGCTTATGGATGTGCTCCACCATGTCCGTGAACTCAGCGCGCGTACGAATCGGCCGTTCCCAGCTTTCCCGCTCCCAGAATCGCCGTGCCGATGAGAGTTCGCTCGCGTCCATGACGGTTTCCGCAATCCGTACTGTCCCCGTGTGCGGGTCCAGCAGCGCGTGCACATGGTTATGAAGAATCACCCACGCATGCAAGTCGTAGTGGCCCAAATCGCGATCGCCGTAGAACAGGGCATTCCGCACGCGCCGGGCGTAAACCGGGTCTGCCAGTAACTGCTGTTCGCCCGTTTCGCGATCCAGAAGTTTCTCGACAGCAGCGGCGGATGCACAGCGAGGCCTTTGCCGCAATGATCCGCGCAAGCGCCATGTCACGAATATCATGTTCACTGTAATAGTGATAGACCATACGGAACTTTCTCCCGCGAAATGTACCGTGTTACAACAAAGGTCGTGACTCATCGCGATTTCGCCCGCACCTTCACTGGTGTTTTCGGCTTTCCGGTTACCCCACTTCGTCAAGACCTCTCGCTCGACCTGGACGGTCTGCAGCGCAATGTCGATGAGATGGCTGCGCATCCGTTTTGCGCCATGGTGGCCGCCGGAGGCACGGGTGAGCTGTATTCTCTTTCGCCCGAAGAAGCGGAACAGGTGGTGCGCGCCTCAGTGGAAGCGGTGAATGGCCGCATGCCCGTCGTCGCGGGAACCGGTTTCAATACGCCCATCGGAATTGAGATGGCGCGCCGGGCGGAAAGGGCCGGCGCAACGTGTCTTCTGGTGCTTCCTCCCTATTACAGCAATGCTCCTGAGGAGGGCCTGTTTGCCTATTACGAAGCCATCGGCAACGCGACGGGGCTGCCGCTGATGATCTATAGCCGCGATTGGGCTGTGTTTTCCCCCGACCAGGTTGCCCGCCTTGCGGAGCGGGTTCCATCGCTGGTGGCCTGGAAAGATGGGCAGGGTAATGGTATGCGCTACGGCCGCATCATGCAAAAGGTGGGCGATCGCCTGGCTTGGCTGGGCGGCTTGGGAGATGATTGCGTCCCTGTTTATTTCGCGACCGGCGTGCAGGCTTACACCTCCAGCATTTCGAATATATCGCCCAAAGTGTCTCTCGCTCTGGCCCAGGCAGGGATGGCGCGCGATTTCGGCGCGCTTACCAAACTAATGGAACGTTTCGTCAATCCCCTTTACTCGCTTCGCGAGAGGGTGAAGGGTTATGAAGTGGCGGTTATGAAAACTGCCATGGAACTGATGGGAAAGCCCGCGGGCCCTGTGCGGCCGCCGCTGGAGAATACCCGCGCCCGCGATCGTGAAGACCTGGCGAGGTTGATGGAAGTGTACCGGGAGTTTGAAAAAGAGAGAGGTTCCGGCGTATAGGAAGAGCGCTCCTCTGATGGGAACGGGCGGGATGTCAGGAAGGCAGCAAGGTCAGCTTGGGGAGGTATAACTGGCTGGACCGGAATCTCTCTCCGCGCACCAAACATAACGGCAACTCCGTCGCGTTTCTCCGCATCGCAAACGCAAGTTTATCATTCTAAAAGGCGAAAAAGATCCACTTCCTGGTGAACCAATTTATTTCCCCGGCAAGCCCCACTTCAAAACTACAGCCTAATGAAGGAACACATGAATTTCAGTGACGCCGATGCCCGCTCGGCAACTCGCAAGAAGACGATCATAGGCGCCGTGATCACCGCTTTAGTATCCCTTCTGTTTTTCTCTCTTTACTGGAATCGGTTCCTGGGGCTTCGATCGGGTAGCGGCGCGTATGCGGGAGGATCCTCTATTCTCGCGGGTCTCCTTCCTTACCGGGACTACTTCACAGCTTCTACTCCTTTGAATATCCTGAAGTCGGCGGCTGTTCTTAAAATATTCGGGAATGCCGCCATCGTCCTAAGGGCCTTCGATGTGATTCAAAGAGTAGGTCTCGGAGTGATCGTTTACTTTTGGCTGGTGCGCCTTTTTCGCGTACGGGACGCGGCGCTGGCAGCCATTGTCACCATCATCGTCTCAGCCTCCGACGTTGCCGACCCAATCAGCTCTTACAATCACGACGCCGTGTTTTGGGCGGTTGCAAGCGGCTTTGTTGGAAGTTTCGCGCTCGATCGCCTTCGGTCTTTGCCGGCGTTCATCGGCTTCTCTCTGGGTTGCGGTTTTCTGGCGGGCCTGTCGTTTGCGACCAAACAAACCGTGGGCTTGGGTGCGACAACGGGAATCCCGTTTATTGCAGCGGCTTGTATTTGGCAGTTTGCCGGAGTAAGAAGATCCGCTATCTTTCTTGCCGCATTTACCGGAGGATGGTGCCTTTCGGCCGGAGCCCTACTCCTCTGGTTGTCGTATCTTGGAGTTCTCTCGAGCTTCATCAATCAGGCGTTCGTGAAGGGACCCGCTGCGAAGGCTTCGCATCCGTCCGACTTTCTAGTTCGCTTTTTGTTCGTTGTGAGAGTCATGCGTCGGCCAGTGATCCTGGCATTGGCCGCGTTGGCTCTCACGGTCCGGTCGTGGACCGGTCCCGCGATACCGCAAGAGCAGGAGCCTCGCTCATCACGTGACCTTTGGTGGCTAGCCCTGTTGAGCACGGCCGCCGCCGGACTTGGCGCAGCGGCATCGTATGCCGGGTTCCCCTCCTGGTGGCATGGCGTGTCAGCCGGGCAGCCGCCTATTTTTTTCACTCTCTTTTCCGTGGCGATTCTGCTTTTGTACTACAGCTATCTCTACCTCAGGCGCGGACTCTCGTGGCGGCAATCGCAGTATTTCCTATTTGCCATGGTTTCTTTTGCAACTGCTTCGATGCTTTCCTTATCTTGGCCGGCATTTGAAGCTATGGTTGTACCCGGCCTGGGACTGCTGATTGCACTCACTCTCAGAGGAATGAAGGATTGGCGGAGCTATGCCGTGTACTGCGTCTGCGGCGCTCTGATTTTCGGTGAGACGCTCGCGAGGCTCAACCTGCCATTTAGCTTCCTCGACTTGAATGAAGGGCCGGTGCGGATCGCAAAGTATAGGTCTTCTTTGCCCGAACTCCGGGGCTTCCTACTCCCCCAAAGCACTGTCAAGTTTGTAGACGGAGCCGTTCGCATCATTCGTGAACATTCAACCCCGGCCGACACTATTTTTATTTTCCCGGAGATGGGTTTATTTTACAGACTGACGAACCGGAGAGCGCCCACGGAAACCGACTCGCACAATATCGACGTGGTGAACGACGAATTTTCCAGAAGCGAAGCAAGAAAGGTACTCGCGGCGAAGCCCGCGGTGATTATCTACTATCGCGAACCGGAGCAGTTCTTAAAGGACCAGGACCTCATATGGCGAGGAGGAAAACGAAGTGGCCAATGGGATATTGTCTCCGCTGTCGAAAGCCTAATCAAGAACTATAAAGTCGCGGGCACGTTCGACATGCCGGAATCCAAGCGTCAGATCGACGTGTATGTTCGTAAATAGCGGTTCGGAACCAGGCTTAGATCAACCCTTCTGTTGAATAGTTCCGGGCGGCGGCGGTGCAGTTCCCGTGCATATCGTTGAACACAGCGCCGGATCGTGACGTGGTCAACTTATTGAAAAGAAGGATTCCTATAAAGTAAATACTCGCCATTGCCGACAGAGCGCACATAAATCCAAGTAGTTTCAAGAACACACCGTACCCGTGAACCACTAATGTACTGTTCTCGCTTCCGCGGATACGAGACTGGCCATGCAAAAACACGCCGCACGAAAGCCAAGTCCTGGCTGCCGAGGCTCAGGTCGTGTGGAACAATCGCCCATTTAGCCCCACGGAGGTCCTTGATTTTGATGTCTTCCGATCTTGCGTCGGACACATTGACGAGACCGGCAAAAAACTCAGGCCTATACTTATCCGCGCTTTTGAGAAGCTTTAATGCTTGTTTGTCAATGCCGAATGGGGCAGCCACTGAAGCCTGGCCAACTGCCGCTATCAAATCTTCAGCAAAGTCGAGTTGCCTACTTTGAGGTCCTTTTGTCAGTTCCTCCAATCGTGGCGATAACATTTGTAATCGAGCAAAAACGGAGTTTGCGATGCCAGGCGGGAAGTATGCCCTTATTCCCGAGCCCGCGGAAGACAACATCGGGCGAGCATAGAACCTATAACCGTTTACGGCTTGCATCAAGATGACCGCTGAAACGAGTCCAATCCAAGTATTTCTGAGAAGCCGCGGCCGTGTGGACTGGAAGGCAAAAGATAGAAGGAAAATCCCCAAACCCGCTAGGATGACATGCCCGGAGTCGCACCTCCCAAGGGCGGAAGGAATCAGAGCCACAGAAACGGTCCAGAGCGCCACTACGGCCAGGTCCTTAGATGTGCCCCGGCGAGCCGCCGCGGCTACTCCCATTGGAACAATGAAGACGGCAGCGGCGAGATAAATAAGTATGTGCGGGACAGGCACGATGACGAAATTGTTGAATCCCGAGGAGAAGGACTGGACAACTCGAAAATAGCCTGAGCCGAAAATTAAGACAATCACAGCGCATCCAATCCACGGAGTGACTACGCCGACGATCCAGAGCCTGCCGCCTTGAACGGCTCGACATAAACAGTAGAACGATGCCCCCACCATGAACGCAAGCCCAATTTCGGGCGAGATCCCCAGCTCAGCAAGGCCGGCTAAGAATAATAAGAAAGCAACTGTACTAACTTTCTTAAATCGAGTAACAAACAAGATGGCGGCGTATGGTCCAATAAACCGGAAGAAGGTATAGTTCATGCCCATGGTGGTATTCAGGCAAGTTGCGAAGAGCACAAAGACTGCTATTTTATAGCTCCGCCTCGGGATCAACGTATCGATTACCCAGAACAGCAAAACCAAGCCCAGAGCGGTCATCCCGATCAGTGAAATGTAGTAGGCGCACTCTAGAGAGACTTGCAGGGGCGAAAGAACGTGCTTCACAAAGACCGGCCCATAAAGCATGAGAGGACCATAAGCGAATTCAAAGTCACGAAACGGAACCCGCCCGAATAGATCCACTTGATCGAGTCTGTCCAGCATATAAGTCGCTTCTCCATAGTTATGCGGAGAAGACAAAACGCAAGCCGCCAGACCACTTAGAAAGGTGATCTGAACTACAAGTGCAACGAGAAGCAGCCAAACAGGCATGTTCGACGCTGTAATGGCGGGTTGAAGCTTTTGACGCGCAAACGCTGCCATAAAGGCGATGACGCTAAAAACCGCAACTGCCGCACTTGCGACCCGGTTGTTAAAACCGGCTTCATATGAGGCCGAGAATGTCGGTACGGACGGGGGGAATGCAAATGGCAACTGAAAAACGCTCGCATACAAAACCATCGCCAGAAAGAACCACGCGAGTATCGTTCCATAATGATTCGTCACGTAACCAGCGGACAAACGAACGCTATTCACACGGGCGGGCATGGAGGCACGTTGTAAGATTACCGTTTCTTCAAACGGAATGTATTCGCTTCAGCTAACAGGCGGCCTCAGTGAACCACTTGGCGGCGTTATTTTTGTCATGCGGGTGGCGGCTGTGAGGTTGAGGGTTGAGGTGGAATTCCGTTTGACCTGGTCCCTGTTTTTCGTTGTCAAAATCACTGCTGTCCTAAACAGGCGTGAGATAAGCTGGGGCGCGGTGAAAGGAAAGGCTTCGGAGCTGGAAACTCAGTATTTTGGTGATGAGGTCTCTCTTCCCATTGAGTAGCCTGGTTATAATGCGGGTTAATGCCCATCGCAGACAGCGTTCGCCCTCAGTCTGCAACTGCAAGAAGTAGCGCTCGCAAGCAACTGCGGATGGTGTTCCGGGCAGTGGTTCTCGCGCTGGCTGCGGGTCAAATCTGGACAACCCGCTACGTCATCGATGCCGATGGCACCGCGTATGTCGACGTCGCGCGGGCATGGCTTCGGGGCGACTGGATCCATGCGCTCAACGCCTACTGGAGTCCACTCAATATCTGGCTCTTCACGACGGCGTTCGCCATATTCTCCCCTTCGGCCCGCTGGGAGCTTCCTCTCATTCACGCTGTCGCTTTAGTGGGCTTTATCGCCGCATTCGCCGCTTGGGAGTGGCTGTTTTACGAATGGGAATCATGGCAGGGAGTTTCGTCGCACCCGGTACTGACGGATGCCGCGGGATATTGTGTGGTCGCCTGGGCGGGACTGGGCTTGACCGGACTCGGCTGGTTCAATTCCGCTGATGTCCTGGTGATGGCTTTGCTCCTTGCCGCGACAG
>JALYXI010000020.1 GCA_030947245.1 Acidobacteriota bacterium | reverse complement strand
GCAGTGTTTCGGTCCCCATCTGGAAAGTACTCCGTGCGGTTTGAGCAGCCAGTTCCTGCAAACGGATGGGGTCTGCGTGCAGTTTTTGAAAGCAAAGATCAGAATACAGTGATCTACGAAATCAGGGGCGACGCATTCTTCGATTTCGCCGAAGTTGCATGGGGTACAAATGAACACTCGTTTGGCTTGACTACATGCGGAACTCCTCGGCTCCAGATGGCTTTCGACATTGCAACTCAAAAAGAAATCCCATTTGCCGGGATGAAAGAGTCTGTTATTAACCAAATTCGAAAGAGTTATGCCGTACCGGGGAACGTTACACGGGAAAACATATTGGAATGGATATGTTCCCCTGAGGTAGAAGCGGCTTTCCGTACTAAATATCCGAAAAGCATGCCGCGGTGAGGAACTATCTAAATGCAAGTACCCAGAACCGGATAACAAGCATAACTTATGTTGACCCTGGGTCGGCAAGCCTCGGAGGTCTTCAAGGGGGAAATGGCGCGAAGGTTGACGTCTACACAGACGCGAGCGACTTCGTGAATATTTCTCTTGGATTATTAGGTGCTCCAGGCCCTGCCCAGGCTGAGTACCGCGATACCGGGACCTGCGGGCACAACGCGAGCTGTGCGTTTTTGCGGTTCGCTGAGGCTATCTCAGCAAACGCCTCCTATTGTTCTATGGGCGCTGGAAGAGTATTCGGTTCACCAACTCGCACGATTAGCGGATCTGGTTTTGCAGCAAATCCATTCCCTGGGTTGAATTGGTATTACTTACCGTTCCCTTGGTCCCAAGTGTTACGTCGACAATCCGCTACGATCTTCCCTAGAGCGAGGCCAGGGAGACCACACCAAAGTGGAAAGGCCTTGTTGCTTTACTCTTTTCGAGTCCGCTGGCCATTGTTTCTTACGATTGGTTGGGGCCCAGTATACGTAGCTGAATTGGTAAGGACTTCGCGACCGGATCTGGCTGCCGACTATCGGCCTCAAGCGATTGCACTGGGTTGGATGCCCATCACGGCAGTTTGCACCGTTCTAGCGATAATTTATGCTGTCTTTTTTTGACCCGCCTTGTTGCCAGGATGCTTCGGAGGTGAGAGGAACGGACGAACAACGCACCGCGATCTTGCGGCTTTTCCTGCCGCACGGCGTGAAGCAGCCCATTTCCAGGCTCGCGGGCCGCGATTCTACCAGCAGCTCCGAGGTGTGTTTTCATACAACGAAGATAGTTTACACTTAGTTAACCTTTCAGGCGCAACTGATTCTCGCATTTCACGTTGGACACTATATGGCTTTTCTGCGTTCCCTTCCGGTATGGGTGCTTTTTTTTGGAGTTGCGCATTCCGCAACGGTTCCTAACCGCTTCATTGTTGAACTCGCCACCGAACCGGTAACGGATCACTTGGCGCGGACCGGTGGCGTTCGCGCCAACTTAATGAGCGCAAGAGCCAGCGGCCATCGAGCGCGCATCCAACAGGAACAGCGGCAGTTAGGGCTGGCATTGCAGCAAAACGGCGCTTCAGTGCTGGAAGGGGTGGACACGGTCGCGAATGCGCTGTTCGTCCAAACGACGGAGGCGGATCCCGAGCCTTGGAAGAACCTGCCGAATGTATTGCGGGTGACGCCGGTTCATACGGTGGAAATGCTCTTGGACCGAGCGGTGGTGGTCAACCGGATCATCGATGCGTGGGCGCGGATTGGCGGTTCCGGCAATGCGGGATCGGGCATGAAGATCGCGATTGTGGATAGCGGAGTTGATATTGGCCGGCCTGGATTTCTGAACAGCCCACTTGCCGTTCCCGCGAATTTTCCCCTGACGAACGCAGACAGCGACACAGCTTTTACGAATAACAAGGTGATTGTGGCGAGGAGTTATGTTTCGCTTCTACCGAATCCGGATTCGGACATTTCCGCGCGGGACCATTCCGGACATGGTACTGCGCTGGCGACTATTGCGGCGGGCGGCGCGAGCGCGGGACCGTCCGCCACAATTGCCGGAATCGCCCCGGGTGCGTGGATCGGGAGCTATAAAGTTTTCGGATCTCCCGGTCAGAATGACAGTGCCAGCGACGACGTGATCCTAAAAGCTTTGGATGATGCTGTGAAAGACGGGATGGATGTCATCAATTTGAGCTTCGGTTCCGACATCGCGTCCCGGGTTGGCGATGATTTGGAAGTCCAGGCCGTAGAGCGCGCGACCAGCGCTGGCGCGATGGTGGTGATTGCCGCGGGGAACAACGGGACCGATGCGAATACAATTTCAAGCCCCGGTACAGCGCCCGATGCAATCACGGTGGGCGCGCAACAGAATGACCGTATTTTCTCCGCATCCGCGCAGGTTGCCGGGCTTGCTCCCTTTTTGGCGCTTCCGGGAGATGGACCTGCGCCGGCCGGGCCGGTCAGCGGTGTATTGGTAGATATACAAACTCTCGATCCTACCGGCCTGGCGTGTGGCGATCTGCCGGTGGGATCGCTTTCGAATCGTGTTGCCTTGATTCTACGGGGCGCGTGCACTTTTGAAACGAAGCTGAACAATGCCGCGAAGGCCGGGGCGTCCGGAGCGCTGATTTACGCGGCCGCCAATGCGCCCGGCGCGATTCATATCACCGTTGGATCGGCTCAATTGCCTGCGGAAATGATCGGCAATGCGGACGGCATAACTCTGAAGCAGGCACTGGCTGCGGGAAGCATTTCCGCTGTGACGCTCACCTTTACATTGAGCCCGGTGAGCATCGATCCTTCGCAAACGGCCACGTTCAGCGCTGCCGGGCCAAACGTGGATTCCTCTATCAAGCCCGATCTGGTGGCGGTGGGAGAGAACTACTACGTAGCTACCCAGACCTTCGATCCGGGTGGTGAGATGTACAGCCCATCGGGTTACATTGTGGTGAGCGGGACCAGTTTCTCAGCGCCCACTACGGCGGGCGCGGCAGCTCTGTTGAAAGCGGCGCGTCCCGGATTGACCGTTGCGCAGTACCGGTCGCTTCTGATCAATTCGGCAACTCCGGTGAATGCGAAATTGGGAGTCGCGGCGACTGTTCAGCAG
>JALYXI010000018.1 GCA_030947245.1 Acidobacteriota bacterium | reverse complement strand
GATTGAATCGGGGCGATTGCCGGCCGGGGCACGCCTACCGGCCACCCGGGAATTGGCTGGCCAACTTGGCCTGAATCGTACCACCGTTTCCGCCGCTTACGAATTACTGGATTCGGAAGGATGGATTTCAGGCGAAGTGGGGCGCGGCAGTTTTGTTCGCGCGCGCGCGGGGAGTGCGGCAACGCGCGACTGGTCTGACCTGCTTCGTCCCAGTTCGGCTCCGCGCCAGCCCGCGTTCCCCGGTGTGCCTCTGAGCTTCGCGCAATCGCGTCCTTCAGAAGCGCTGTTCCCGCTCGAAGCGTTCCGTCAGAGTTCCGAGGCCGTTCTTCGCAGCGCGGAACTTCCGGCTATTCTGCAGCTTGGATCCCCGGCCGGCTACGAACCGCTGCGCCGGTATTTGCTGGAATCCGCCCGCTCGGAAGGCAATGCGATGCCGGATGACGATCTTCTGATTACGAACGGGTGCCAACAGGCGATGGACCTGCTTCGGCAAGTATTGATAAATCCCGGCGATTCGGTCGCGCTGGAAGATCCGGTATACCCCGGGGTCCGCAATCTTTTCGCACAGTCCGGTGCGGTCGTGACAGGAATCCCGATTGCGTCCCAGATGCTCGACATCGCCTCCCTGGATCGCGCTCGGCCAAGAGTGGCCGTGGTCACCCCCAGCTTCCAAAACCCCACCGGGAGCACACTAACGCTGAGTGCGCGGGAAGCGTTACTCCGCATCCCCGGAACCATTTTTATTGAGAACGACATTTACAGTTCGCTCAGATATACCGGACGCCCTGAACCGACGATGAAGCAACTGGATCGCTCCGGCGGGGTAGTGCTGCTTCGCAGTTTCTCGAAGATCGCCTTTCCCGGCCTGCGTGTCGGCTGGGTGATTGCACCCCGCTCACTGATTCAGCGGCTTACGGAGGCGAAGCAACTGACCGATCTTCATACGGATCAGTTCTCTCAGGCCGTGCTGCTGGATTTCGACCGTTCGGGCAACTTGGCGGCGCATCGGAATAAGATGCTTGCGGCGGGCGCGCGGCGGCTCCAGACCGCGGTGGAAGCGCTTTCCCGCTACTTGCCCCGTGGTTCGCAGTTTACGCGCCCGGAAGGCGGCATGAATCTTTGGGTGGAACTGCCGGAACCGTTGGACACGGCCGAACTGCTGCCGCGCGCGCAAGCCGAAGGCGTGGCGTACCTGCCGGGAAAATATTTCAGCGTCACGCGGCCTCACACCGGCGCACTACGCCTCAGCTTCGCGGGTCTGGCCGAAGAGCAGATCGATCGCGGCATCCGTATTCTTGGAACTCTCTTCACTCAGGCGCTCGAAACCGAACGGTCACGCGACCGCGAACCGGTACCGGCCATGGTTTAACACAGATCACGTAAGGAGAAACAACCGATGCACTTTGACGATCAGTTTCGCTTGAAAGTCGGCTTAGCCGAAATGTTGAAAGGCGGCGTCATCATGGATGTCGTCAACGCTGAACAGGCGCAGGTAGCTGAAGAAGCCGGGGCTTGCGCGGTGATGGCGCTCGAACGCGTGCCGTCCGACATTCGCAAGGAAGGGGGAGTGGCGCGAATGTCGCCGGTGGGGATGATCCGCCAGATTATGCAAACGGTCAGTATTCCGGTGATGGCGAAAGCCCGGATCGGCCACTTTACCGAGGCCCGAATCCTCGAAGAGCTTGGCGTCGATTATATCGACGAATCCGAGGTTCTCACGCCGGCGGATGAAGAGCACCACATCGCGAAGCGCGATTTCAAGGTGCCATTTGTTTGCGGCGCGCGCAACTTGGGAGAAGCGCTCCGGCGGATTGCGGAAGGCGCGGCCATGATCCGCACAAAGGGGGAAGCCGGTTCCGGCAACATCGTGGAAGCGGTGCGCCATATGCGCACCATTATGAAAGAGATGAAACAGCTTACGGTACTGGGCAAGGAAGAACTGGTTCACGAATCGAAGAAGCACGGCGCCCCGCTCGATTTGATTGAGTATTGCGCCGAACACGGCACGCTTCCGGTGCCGAACTTTTCCGCCGGTGGAATTGCCACGCCGGCAGATGCCGCGCTGGTGATGCAGCTCGGCGCACAGGCCGTGTTCGTCGGTTCCGGCATTTTCAAGAGCCCTCAACCGGAGCTCTTCGCCAAAGCCATCGTCAAAGCCGCGACTTACTACAACGATCCCGCTAAAATTCTCGAAGCCAGCGAATCGCTTGGCATCGGCATGCCCGGCCTGGATATTTCGAAGTTGCCCGAGCACGAATTGATGCAGACCCGCGGCTGGTAGAAGATTGCCGTCTGACAGCCCGACCGTCGGCGTCCTGGCTCTCCAGGGCGCTTTCGCCGCCCACGCCCGCGCGCTGGAATCGCTCGGCGCGAAGCCGGTGCTGGTCCGAACTGCCGAACAGCTCGCCGCGTGCGATGCCCTGGTGCTTCCGGGCGGCGAAAGTACGACCATGCTCAAGCTGCTAAACGACGAGCATCTGAAAACTCCCCTTGTGGAGTTCGCGAGAGAAAAGCCGATTTTGGCGACCTGCGCCGGCGTTATTCTCCTGGCCCGGCAAGTTACTCATCCGGCACAGGAGTCTCTCAATATCCTTAACTTATCCGTGGAGCGAAACGGTTATGGCCGCCAGATCGACAGCACGATCGCGGCACTCGAACTTCCGCCTGGCCCTCCGCTGGAAGCCGTTTTTATCCGGGCTCCTGTGATTCATTCGACAGGACCGGAAGTATTCACCCTGGCCACCTATCAGGGTCATCCGGTGCTGGTGGAGCAGGGCAGGCATGTGGCGGCGACGTTTCACCCGGAGCTTACGAGGGACCCGCGCGTGCATCAGCTCTTTCTCAGTAAACTGAAGGTGTGAAAAAGGTTCACTTCGTCTGCATCGGTAATTGCTGCCGAAGCCAGATGGCGGAGGGGTTCGCCAAACACTATGGCTCCGACGTTCTGGTTGCCAGCAGTTCCGGCCTGTCGCCGACCAAGTCCGTCGCGATTGAGACGGTTTCCACCATGGTGGACAAGAACATCGATATCCGGGCTCATTTCCCCAAGAAATTCGACCCGTTCAGCATGCGTGGATACGATCTGGTGATCAATCTGAGCGGGTATGATCTTCCCGGACACATCGAGGTTCCCGTCCGTCACTGGACGGTTCGCGATCCCTTCGGCGACACGCCGGAAGTCTACGCCGCTTCCGCGAACGATATTGAAATGAGAGTGATGCAGTTGATCTTAGAGTTACGGCGGCAGTCTGGCCCGATGATTGCTGCTTCGTAATAGATAGAGGATCGCTATGAAAATACTTGCTTCTTTAACACTGTTCGCTGTGATTCCGTTTAGCGCGCTTGCCGGCGTAAATACGATCTATCTCCGGGATGGCAGGACGTTCACCGGGCGGTTCGTAAGCGGCAATTCCGGGGGAATCGATTTTCAGGACGACAACGGCGAACAGCGCCGCTTCCGCACTTCGGAAATTCAAACGATTATTTTTGACAATCGAAATGGGTCAGAGGGTCAGCGCCCTAACCTGCTGGGTCCCACGGGCCAGAACCAAGGTCGGGGTCAGTACCAGGGAAACTACCCTGTGCTTCCGGCCGGCTCTGAGCTCAGCGTGCGCACAACCACGACGATTAACTCCAAGGACGCAAACGACGGACAAGTATTCTCGGCTTCTGTGGATCGCGATGTTCCGGATGCGTCGGGCCGGGTGGTAATTCCGCGCGGCAGCCCCGCGGAATTGGTAGTGCGAGACGTGAACAATGGAAGTATCCGAAACAGTTCGGACCTGATTCTGGACGTTCAGTCGGTTACCGTGAACGGTCAACGTTTTCTGATCAATACAGAAGACCTGCAACAACGCGGAAGCGGGCGCGAGGGTGTCGGTAAAAATCGCAGGACAGGTGAGTTTGTGGGCGGGGGAACCGCACTTGGCGCGATCATCGGGGCGGTGGCAGGCGGCGGGAAGGGTGCTTTGATTGGAGCCTTGGCAGGAGCCGCAGCCGGTGCCGGTACGCAGGTTCTTACCAAGGGTAGCGAGGTTCGCGTGCCACCGGAAACCGTGCTGACTTTTCGCATCGATCAGCCCGTAACTCTAAATCCACGCTATTAGGAGCAACAATATGAGCGTTTCACCGGTACAACCCGCCTTCGGGACGGAAAATTTGATTATTTCCGCCGGAACTTTAATGGGCAACCATGTCCGAAACAGCGCCGGGGAAGGGCTGGGAAAGATCGAGGAAATTATGATCGACGTGAACAACGGCCGAATTGCTTACGCGGTCTTGAGTTTTGGCGGTTTCCTCGGCATTGGAGACAAACTGTTCGCTGTGCCTTGGGAATCTCTCACGCTCGATTCAGCCGCACAGGAATTTATCCTCGGCGTGGATAAAGAGGTGCTGGAAAATGCTCCCGGGTTTGACAAAGACAATTGGCCCGATATGGCCGACAGTAGCTGGCATTCAGAAATACAAAATCATTGGAAGTGAGAGCGCTATCTCTCTTTCGCGGTGAGCACTATCTCTTCCTAAGTGCAGTCAAACACAGTACAAACGGGGCGCGTGCTACTCTTAATAAATCCATTCGGCTTCGTCTTGCATAGGGAATTCTTTGATCATCCGCCGCCTGATTTCTCTCCTTTCGGTATGTATTTTCAGCATCGGTGTCGCTTCCGCGCAGACCCTGAATCCGAAGCCGGTAAAAGCCTTGGGAGCACCGCGCTTGCTCGCAACACAGGCGAATCCGGGCGCGCTCGATTCCACTAACCCCAATTACATAGAAGGGAAAGAGCTTTTCAACCCCACTGCGATTGCGCTTGATCCTTCGAGCAATCCGCCTGCGGTTTATGTAGCGGACACAACGAACAATCGGGTCCTGGGCTGGAAATACAGTTCACAGCTGACGAATGGCGCGCCGGCCGATGTGGTTTTGGGGCAGAAGGATTTCTTCTCCACGCTTCCCCAAGGTCCTGGCGGTCTGGTTACGGGTCTGAATGCACCTACCGGCGTAACGGTAGATAAGTCCGGAAATGTGTATGTCGCGGACACCGGCAATAATCGCATCCTTCGCTTTCCGCAGCCATTTACGCAGCGGGATTCGCCAAAGCCGGTTGACCTGATTCTGGGCCAGTCCGGGTTCAACAGCTCGAACCCTAACCCGCAGGGCGTTCTTCCTACCAGCTTGTTCTTGAACAACCAGCAGGGTTTTCCTCCTCACGTCGGCTTGGCTTTGAGTTCCACCGGGGATCTTTTCGTAACGGACCCGGGCAACAATCGCGTCTTGCGCTATCCGGCGGCGGGGCTGAACGCGGGGCAAAATGGAGCCGCCGCGGATCTGCAATTAGGGCAGGCAACATTCACCAGCAATTCGCTTGCGCCCGCGAATCGAGGGGACAAGACGGCGCTCTCCGCGCCTACATCTCTCGCGTTCGATAGCGCCGGCCGTTTATTTGTCGGGGATTCCGCAGCCCGGGTTTTAGTATACGCACCCGGATTCGTCACCCGGACGGCGGCGGCGCGCATCCTCGGCGTCGTGGTGGGAGTGCCCAACCAACCTCCCCCGCCCGCAGTAAGCGCTATCAACATTGGCTTCGCCGGGGGCGTTACGATTGGGCCCGGCAACCGGCCGGTGGTTGTTGACACCGTAAATTCACGAGTGCTGGTTTACGATTCATTCGACAACTTTCCCGCGGAGAGTCCCACATCCTTAT
>JALYXI010000445.1 GCA_030947245.1 Acidobacteriota bacterium | reverse complement strand
CGGAACTGGCAGGCAGAAAGGTCTACGGATTGATCTGGACCACCACGCCTTGGACCATCCCGGCAAACCTGGCGATCGCTTTTCATCCGAAGTTCGAATACTTGGCGGTAGAAGTCACAGGCGATGTCTTTATCGTGGCGGCGGATCTTCTGCGCGCCACTGCGGAGAAGTGCGGATGGGGCGTTGATGGCCCCTACCAGGTTCTCGCCCGCTTTCCCGGCTCCGCCCTCGAACACACGGTGTTCCGCCACCCGTTTCTGGACCGCGATTCGCTGGGAGTCCTTGCCGATTACGTCACCCTTGAGCAGGGTACCGGAGCCGTCCACACCGCGCCCGGGCATGGCAATGAAGACTACCTTACCGGCCGAAAGTACGGTCTGCCTACCTACTGCCCTGTCGATTCCGGCGGCCGGTATTTCTACGCGGAGGGCGCATCGGGCGAACTTCCTCTTGAACTGATCGGCAAGACCATTTGGGAAGGCAACCCGATCGTGATCGATCTCCTCACGAAGGCGGGCGCTCTCGCCGCCGTCGAGAAGCTCGAACATAGCTATCCGCACTGCTGGCGCTGCCACAATCCCACAATCTTCCGCGCTACGGAACAGTGGTTCATCGGCATGGAGCAGAATGACCTTCGCGGCCGCGCGCTCGCCGCGATTCAGGACGTCACCTGGATGCCGGAATGGGGCGAATCCCGCATCTCCAACATGATCGCCGCACGCCCGGATTGGTGCATCTCCCGCCAGCGCGTTTGGGGGGTGCCGATCGTGATGTTTTACTGCTCCCGATGCCATGAGCCGCTCGCCGATATAGCCATTCTGCGCAGCGTTGTGGCGCTTTTCGCCAAGCACACGGCCGACGTCTGGTATGACCGGGCCGCCGCGGAGCTCATTCCGCCCGGCACGGCTTGCCACAAGTGCGCTTATACCGAATTCACCAAAGAAAACGACATCCTGGATGTCTGGTTCGATTCAGGCTCCAGCCAACTGGCGGTACTGACCGAAGCGAACGGCCTCCACTGGCCGGCCGACCTTTATATCGAAGGCGGCGATCAGTATCGCGGCTGGTTTCACAGTTCCCTCCTGGTCGGCGTCGCCCTGCGCGGCAGCGCCCCTTACCGGGGTTGCGCGACCAACGGCTGGGCTCTCGACGGGGACGGCAGAGCCATGCACAAGTCCCTCGGCAATGCTATCGAGCCCGAAGAGATTATTAAACAATACGGCGCGGATATCCTGCGGCTCTGGACCGCTTCGGTGGAGTTCAACGAGGATGTGCGCATGTCCCCGGTCATCCTGACCCGCCTGAGCGAAGCCTACCGTAAACTTCGCAACACGTTCCGCTACGCGCTGGGCAACCTGGATGGTTTCAGCGCATCGAAAGACTCTCTCTCCGGAGGCGAGCTCCTCGAGATCGACCAGTGGATTCTTTTGCGCGCCGATGCGCTGGTCCGCGCCGCACTGCTCCACTATCAGGAATTTGCCTTCCACCGGGTTTATCGCGCCATCAGCGAATTTGCCACCGTGGACCTTTCGAGTGTTTACTTCGACATCCTGAAAGACCGTCTGTACACCGCCGCGCCGGAATCGGCAGCCCGCCGCAGCGCTCAAACCGCGCTCTACCGGATTGCCTATGCCCTGGTCCGGCTCCTGTCCCCCATCCTTTCCTTCACCACGGAAGAGGTGTGGCCATTCCTGAACCGGGCCGGCAGTGTTCACACGGCGCTCTTTCCTGAACCTGGCGAAGTCATCGAAGGTATTGGGGAGGCCGCCTCCGAAGCTTGGGACACCCTCATCGAGCTTCGGCAAGCCGTCCTGCCCGTTCTGGAAACGGCGCGCCAGGAGAAAGTTATCGGCGCTCCTCTCGAAGCGCAGGTCCATCTCACTGCGCCCCCCGAGCTGTTTCCGTTGCTGGAACGCTACCGCGCCGAGCTTCCCGGACTGTTTATCGTTTCCGCCGTGGCCGTGGAACCGGGTCCGGTCCTGGGTGTCACCGTTGCCCGCGCGGAGGGCGCCAAGTGCGAACGGTGCTGGAAGTACACAAAGGACCCCGGCCCAATCTGCGCATCCTGTTCCAAGACGCTCGAAGAAATGGGATATGCCGCGTAGGCTGTCCGTCTTCCTGATCGCAATCGCCGTGTTCGCCCTGGACCGCTGGTCGAAGTGGCTGGTGGAAACGCGCTTCGGCCCGTTTGACACAAAGACCGTCATCCCCGGGCTTCTGAATATAGTAAGTTCACAGAACCCCGGCGTGGCTTTTGGACTTTTCTCCGAATCGGCTTCAAAGGGCCGCACGGCGCTGCTGGTGATTTTCTCCGTGTCAGCCGTCCTCATTCTCGGCGCGCTTCTGTGGCGGGTGGACCGGCCCGGTTCCCGAGGCGCTTCCCGCATCGACACCCTCACTGCGTACGGGCTTGCCTGCATCTTCGGCGGCGCGCTCGGCAACGTCTTCGACCGCGTCCGCTACGGCACGGTCACAGATTTCCTCGATTTCTACATCGGTCAAACTCACTGGTACACTTTCAATCTGGCCGATACTGCGATTTGCACCGGCGCGGGCCTTCTCTTTCTCGCCATGTGGAAGCCGTCCGGGGGCCCGCTCCGTGCTGCCTAAACTTTTCCCGGTTGGAAGTTTTTACTTGCCCACCTATGGCGTTCTGGTGGCGCTGGCGTTCCTTGCCGCGCTTGGAATGATTTCACGCCTTTGCAAGCGCGAGGGCCTCAATCAAGACACAGTGATCAATCTGGCGGTGTACTGCGCGCTTGCCGGAATCGCCGGCGCCAAGATTCTTATGATTGTGCTTGACCCTGAATACCGGGCTCATCCCGCCGAAATCTTTTCGCTCGCAACCTTGCAATCCGCCGGTATCTTCTACGGAGGTTTCATCGCCGCGCTCGTCACGGCTTACGTCTATATGAGGCGTATGCACCTTCCGGTGCTCCGCACAGCCGACCTCTTCGCGCCGGGCGTAGCGCTCGGTCACGCCATCGGCCGCCTGGGCTGCTTTGCCGCGGGTTGCTGCTGGGGCCGCCCGACGCATCTTCCCTGGGCCGTTACCTTTACCAACCCGGATGCTCGGGCAGTGGGGGTGCCGCTCGGTGTCCCGCTCCATCCTACCCAGCTCTACGAAGCTTTCGCGGAGCTTGTGATTTGCGGTATTGTCTACCATCTTGCGACCCGGCGCCATAAGCCCGGCTCCGTGCTCGGCGCCTATCTTGTCCTTTACGGAATCGCGCGCCTCGCAATCGAGTTCTTCCGCGCTCACGACGAGTCGAACCCGCTCGGGCTGTCCCTTTCTCTTGAGCAATGGATCTCGCTTAGCCTGGGAGTGCTGGGCATTTATCTGATCCTCGGCCGCAAACCTCTCCTCGCCACCACATGACCCGCGTCTCCGTCGTGATCGTAAGCCACAACCGGTTCACTCAACTGCGCGAGTCCCTGGAAGCATTGGGAACCGAGCACCAGGTGATTGTCGTCGATAATGGCTCGACAGAAAACGCGGCTGCGCTGGAAACGGAATTTCCAGCCGTCCGTTTCATTCGTTTGCCCAAAAACTTCGGCCTCACGAAAGCCATGAACCTCGGCCTTCGGAGCGCCGACGGGGAGTTCGTCCTCTTTCTTCACGACGATACGCGCATCCCCGCCGAAGCCGTTTCCGAACTGGCCAACATTCTCGAAATTCATCCTGAAGTAGGCGCTGTGGCGCCGCTGCTGGTCGACAGCTATGGTCACCCCACTCCGCAGATTCGCGATTCTCCCCCTCTGGAGGCGCTGCGCCCGGTTGATGCTTCAACCGGCGCCGATGTACCGAGCGTGAGCGGCGCTGCCCTGATGGTCCGAATGTTCTTTCTGAAAGCCATGCGTCAGATCGACGAACATTACGGGAATTTCGGCAGCGACATGGACCTGTGCGCTCAAGTCCACACCCGCGCGAACAAGAAGGTTCGCATTGCGCAGTCCGTCCGCGCGGTCCACTCGCCCGCACCCCAGACGTCCGCTCTCCTCACCGCCGACCGCGAGCAAGCGGCGGCCGTGTACCTGGGCAAATACCAAGGCGCCGCGGCCGGTCTGAAACATCGCGCCGCCAGCGCTCTGTCTGCGATTGTGACTTTCCGCTGGGGCTTAGCTAAATATCTCCTCACTGGACAGAAACTGGACGGTACCCAGTAGCACCGGGCCAGAACCCCTTTCGACGGATAACATAAACGCTGGCCAAGGCGGAAGGTATAATTCCGGGAATAGATTCTTGAAAACGGGCAGGAGAGGCTCATGCGGCGCGTTCGGTATGCAGTGGCCATGAGTTTAGACGGTTATATTGCAGGACCAAAGGGCGAAGCCGATTGGATCACCATGGACCCGGAATTTGATTCACTGCAATAGTGAGTCAGTTCGACACCCTTTTGGTCGGGCGCCGGACGTTTGAAGGGATGGTGGCCGCTGGCCGTGCCTCAATGCCCGGTATGAAGACCATCGTTTTTTCGCGGACGCTAAGGCAAGAGAATCATCCTGAAGTGGCTATCGTGACGGACAGCCAACGGGAAACCTTGGCTGCTCTCAAAGCCGGCCCTGGAAAGGATATCTGGCTATTCGGCGGTGGATCGCTCTTCGCTAGTCTCGCCGAAGACGGCCTCGTCGATACGGTTGAGGTCAGCATTGTCCCGATCCTTCTCGGCGCCAAAATTTGCGGTTTGACGACCCGGCGCTATTTGCCATGAGTGTGAAAGTCAGAGAGAGAAAAAACGGCCATCCTGAACACCAAGCA
>JALYXI010000436.1 GCA_030947245.1 Acidobacteriota bacterium | reverse complement strand
GCGCCGTAATCAGCCCGACCCACGCATAGACGATTACGTATTGACTTTTAAGATTTAACTTCAATGCCGCTCGAAGAATGTTTTTACTGGGTGGTTTCGCCCGAAGTCAATAAGTCACGAGTAACGGCGTAGCGATTGCTTGGCTTCAGAGGCACCACAACTTGTATTTACTCACTGGTGTCCAAATTAGCCGAACTGACTGTTGATCGCTGTTGAAACGAAAGGCCGCAGAGAGGTCTGAAAGGGAAAAGGGCGTACCGGGTTGGGGTGCTGTCCAACATCAGGCGTTCCAGGTGAGGGATAACTGAGGCGAATCGTCGTCGGGTATTGGAATCGGCGGTTCGAACGGTTTTTCCAGCCAGAGCCAAAGATCGCGATACACAAAGAGTTGCTGGCGCAGAAGCGCGACCAAGCGAGACAGGCTCCACGGGAACTTTGCCTGCAACTGAAGGAACTTTACGGTCAGCAGAGCGATCAGTGCTGTCCAAATCTGCGTCTTGAGGGCGTTAGCGGTTGTGCCCACGAAGGTTTTGATCCGTAAGTTCTGCTTCAGGGCCTTGAAGAGCAATTCGATCTGCCACCGCTGTTTGTAAATGGCCGCTACTGTGGCCGCCGCCAGGTCCAGATGATTGGTGAGGAACACCAGTTCTTTCTGCGTCGATGCGTCCCAATAAAGCACGCGCCGCAAGAACGGAGCCTGCTCGGAGGAGGCTTGCTTCTCCAGCACGATAATCTCGTCGGAAACTACGCCTTCACCCGCCGGTTGCCGCTCCTCCACCACCACATAGGTGGCGTTGTCCTTCAACCGGGTGACGAAGTGAACGCTTTCTTCGGTGAGCCGCTGAAACCACCCGTAATCGGTGTAGCCGCGATCGAATACCAGCATCGTGCCGCGCTGGAAACTCAGTTTTCGCGCCACTTGGATCTCATGCACTTTGCCTTCGGTAATTACCGCGTAGCAGGGCAGATAGCCATCATGATCTAGGAGCAGGTGCAGTTTCACCGCTCCCTTCGTGGTCCGGAACTGCGCCCAGTCGAATACCGCCGCGCACAGATCGATCACCGTCGCGTCCAGACTCAACAGCTTGCCCGGCAAGCCCAACCTCGCCCCGGCTTTGGCCATTCCCAAACGCTTCTGGCAATCCGCCAGCAACTGGTGGAATACCGTCTCGAACAACTCCCAGGGCCGATGGCTGTTGGCGTAGGCCAGCGTCGAGCGGGCCGGTGCTTCGGGCAGACCCAGATGCCGAAGCTTGCCTTCGCTCGCCTGTAACCCCTCGGTGATCTCGCGCAGCGACTTGGCGCCTCCCAACTGACAGAACAGCATGGCAATAAACTGTCCCCAACTGCTGAATCCGCGCGAGTGCCGCTCGGCATTGTGCTTGACGACCGCACTCTCAAACCGGTCGCGGGGAACTAACTGCAGAACCTGGCTGAACATGCTGCATACTCGATTCATGGCTGAGTCTCTCTGTCGCGTGAAGTGGGTTCTTGGCCGAACTTCTTTCACGCTACCAGCAGACTCAGCCTGCTTTCTCAAATGCTAATTTGGACACGAGTGAGTCTGGATAAGTGAACAGTCATTCACAAGGTTATTCTGCTCTGAAAGGAGAGCACCTATGAGTACCAGACAGCAGCTTATCAAGGCCCGGATCGGAATGTTGGCCCTGGCCGAAGAACTCCAAACGTCAGCGCGGCTGCAAGAGAGCGGGCATCGCACAGCCCTGAGAATGCAGGCCTGTATCCTGCTTGCCAGTCCTCAAAGAAGGTCATCCAGCACGGGGAACAGATTTTGCTCCGGCGGATCCCACGGCTTCAAAAGGTAATGCTGAATCTTGGCCTCATTGATGGCCCGGATCGCCGCATCGGTGTCCGCGTACGCCGTCAACATGGCTCGTTTTGCATTGGGGAAAAGAGTCATCGCCTCGGTCAGAAACGTGACCCCATTCATTTGCGGCATGCGCTGGTCCACAAGGAGCAGGGCTACCGGTTCATTCCGCGCTTTCAACTGCCGCAGGATTTCCAAACGGCTTTGCCGGATTCCGCCCGAAGCACCCGGTAATTCTCGGCGTAACGGCCTCGCAGGTCTCGCTCAATCGCTCCCAGCACCTCCGGGTCATCGTCAACAGTCAGGATCGCGGGCTTCACCATGTACTCCGGTTAGATGCCGCCAACTTTGTTTTCGAAACCCCGTTCCGCGCCGCCAGGCTAAAGTTTCTTCCGGATTGTGCCGATGAGCACCGCAGGATGAATGTTTTCCGCCGCTGGCGCCTGCTCCCGGTTGTACTTAGCCTATCTGCGCTTCGTCCGGCTACTCCCGTAAGCCACGGCCCGGTAAGCCGCCCGTTATTAGTCGTCGGCACGGATAACGCCCCGCCTTACTAATCGGTCGATGCAAACGGCGCCATCTCCGGTCTTGCTGTCGATGTGTTCAACCGCGCTGCCGCCAAAATCGGTGTCGATCTGCGGTGGGTCCATCTTTCCGGCCGCCCGGATTCGTTCCTTGCCAGCCATGCGGTAGACCTCTGGCCTCTCCTCACCATCACCGAAGAAAGGCAAAAGCTCTACCATATGTCGCAACCCTGGCTGTTCAACACGTTCTGCCTGTTGCGCTTGCAGAACACCGCCACGGCGCCCGCCCGGGAGCGCATCGCCCACTGGACTAATCCCGTCAATACCAAGACCGCCATCAAACTCTTCCCCGCCGCGCTCCGGATTGCGCTCCCATCCCGGGAGGCCGTCATGGTCTCGGTCTGCCGGGGGGATTCCGATGGTGGTTTGCTGGAAACAAGAGTACTCGACAGCCTGCTTCTGGCCCGCCCGCGCGGTTGTGAGGACGCAATGCTCAGAAAGCAATCTCTTCCTGCCGCATTCCCCCTGGGCATCGCTTCCGTGAAAACCTCCGCCAGGTACGCGGACGCCATTCATGACCAGATCACCGCCATGGCCCGTTCGGGAGAACTCGGAAGAATATTCGGAAAATGGGGTAGCGTTTCAGCCAATGAAATGAACTCCGTCATTGCCATGAATGAAGCGAAACACAAAAGCCGCCTGGCCTATTGGGGAATCTTGACTCTCATCGTGGCCGGCGGAATGATCCTCTGGCAGTTCCTTCGCATGCGCAGTGCATTTCGTCTTGCCCGCGCCGAATACCTGGAACGCAAACGTGCGGATCGTACCTGCAACGCCATCTTGGACGGAGCCGGAGAGGGTATTTGCGGCCTCGATGTGGCCGGGCGAATGACATTTGTAAATCGGGCCGCGGCCACGCTCCTGGGCTACGAACCGGCGGACCTGGAAGGGCGCGAGTTCAAGCAACTGCATGACTCGTCCCAGTTGAAAAACACTCTGCTTCGTGCCGACGGTTCCGCCTTCCCGGTCGAGTTCCTGAGCACCCCGCTCGTCGAAGAAGGCGTCGATGCCGGTTCCGTCATCATCTTCAAGGACATCACAACCCGGCAACAGGCTGAAATGCTGGATCACGATCGCAACGCCGTTCTCGAAATGCTGGCCCTCAATGAACCGCTCGATGTCATATTCGAGGCCATCACCTTACTGACGGAACGCCAGGTCCCCGGTCTCTGTTGCGCCATCATGATCTATCGGCAGAACCGGCTCCGTGTGGGCAGCGCTCCACTGTTGCCCGTTGCCTTGCGCCGGGAGCTCGATGAACTTCCGGACGGCGCCGCGGCCGGCCACGCCGGTCATGGTCTCGCCTGGAGCTGGTCACACCCGATTCTTTCCGGATCGAACGAAGCCCTCGGAGCCGTCGCGCTCTATGGCAATGTTCCAGCGGCGCCCGAATCGGATCAGCATCGTTGCCTGCTCCAGGTGGCGTGCCGGCTTGCCCGCCTCGCTATCGAACAAACCCGCCTCACTCAGCAGTTGCATCATCAGGCTCACCACGACAGCCTGACCGGATTTCCCAACCGGCTGCTCTTCGAAGAACGTTTAGCCCAGGCGCTCGCTTCATCGCGCAAACGCCGGTCCAGCGCTCTCCTCTACGTCGATCTCGACCGGTTCAAACAAATCAATGACACCTTGAGCCATCACGTGGGAGATCTTTATCTTTGCGAAGTGGCCCAGCGCCTTAGCGCCGTGCTTCCGGCTGACGCCACTCTGGCGCGTCTGGGCGGTGACGAGTTCGGCATTATCCTCCCTTCCATTGAGACTCCCGCCGAAGCCGAACGGATTGCCAACGCTCTCCTGCATGCGATGGCGCAGCCATTCTCTCTTGAAGGGCACAGCCTTTTCGGCACCGCCAGCGTGGGCATTACCATCTCCTCGCGGAAGGGTGAAAATGCCGCTGAGCTGCAATCCTGCGCGGATCAGGCCATGTACCGCGCCAAGAGCCTCGGCCGCAATCGTTATCAGTTTTACTCGGCTGATATGTCCCGCAATGCCATCGCCCAACGGGAGATGGACCACTTACTCCGTGAAGCCCTCGCGCAGGATCGGTTTCTGCTTTACTATCAGCCCCAATGCCACGCAAACGGCAGCCGCACAGGTCTCGAAGCCCTCATTCGCCTGAATCATCCCGAACGGGGCCTCATTCCACCGGATAAGTTCATTCCCGTTGCGGAGGAAAATGGCCTCATCGTTCCCATCGGCGCCTGGGTTCTCCACGAGGTATGCCGTCAAATGGATTGTTGGCGGGAGCAGGGGCTCCCGCCCGTGCCTGTGGCCATCAACGTGTCAGCCGCTCAACTCTCCCACGGAGACTTCTCCTCGGAAGTAGCCGCCCGCCTGAGCGAATTCAATCTCGATCCCTCCATGCTCCGCATTGAGCTTACCGAATCCATGATCATGGGCAACTTCGACGGGTCCCTGCAACAAATGAATCGTCTCCGCGCTCTGGGCGTACAACTCTCCATCGACGATTTCGGAACCGGCTATTCTTCTCTCAGCTACCTTCACAAGCTGCCCATCAGCACCATCAAGATCGATCAATCGTTCGTCCGCGGCATGGACAGCGAAGTCAGCACCCGGCCGCTGGTAGAGGCGATTGTCGCCGCCGCGCGCAGCCTGAAATGCAATATCATCGCCGAAGGCGTGGAAACGGACGCCCAACGCCGCTCGCTCGCGCTGATGGGCTGCGAGATCATGCAGGGCTTTTTCTTCTCCCGCCCGCTGCCCGCAAGCGCCATTCACGAGGTTCTCCACGTCGCCGCGTAACAGTCAGTCCAGATCGAAGGCGCGCTTCGGCGGTTTCTTGTCCCCGCTCTGCTTCACTTCTTTCAACAACTCATCGAATTTCCGGTTCAGCAGCGTACTCTGTCCACGTTCCATCTCCACCTGTTTCTTGAATACCTCTTCCCGCCGCCCGGATGCTCCCTTCAGCTTCTCCACCTCCGCCGCAAGATCCTGAATCGTAGGCGGACGCTCCGGAACTTTATGGGAGATGACCGCCTCAGTTACCGGATCCACCTTTAATATCGCTTGGCAGCAAGGGCAGGGAACCTCGAACATACAGTCACAATACCACCGGCCCGCTGATACAATTCACATTATGTTCAAAGGCCTCGAACACACGGCAATTGCTTCGCCGAACCCCGAAAATCTTGCCAACTGGTACGTGGCGAATCTCGGTTTCCATATCAACTTCTCCTATGCCGGAAATTTCTTCGTCAAGGCCCCCAACGGTTCCATGCTTGAGATCATCCCGTCGGAAGGAGCCCGCGCCGACGCCAACCAGCCGGACCATATGAAATCTCCGGGCATCCGCCATCTCGCCATAGCAGTCGACAACTTCGACCAGGCGCTCGCGCAACTCCAGGACCGCAACGTCTCCTTTCGCGGCGAGCCGTTCAATAACCAGGGCAATCGTCTCGTCTTTTTCACCGACGCGGATGGCAATCTGCTCCACCTCATCGAACGCGAAAAGCCGCTACCCTAAGAAGCGCCATTGCTCAAAAGGGTCTTCAAAGCATTCCAATACCGGAATTTCAGCCTCCTCTGGGGCGGCGCCTGCATGTCCAGCATCGGCACGTGGATGCAGATCGTCGCCCAAAGCTGGCTTGTCCTGGAGATCTCCAAATCCCCTTTCCTTCTTGGCCTGGACGCGTTCTTAGCCCAGATCCCCATCCTGCTCTTCTCGCTCGTCGGCGGCGTGGTGGCCGACCGCATGGACCGCCGCCGCCTTCTCCTCGCTTCGCAATACATCCAGATGAGTTGCGCCTTCATTCTGGCCTTTCTCATTTACCGGCATTCCGTCCAGATCTGGCATGTTCTGATACTTTCTTTCGTCACCGGAAGCGCGCAATCCTTCGGAGGCCCCGCCTACCAGGCTCTGGTTCCCAGTCTGGTCAGCAGGGAAGATCTGCCCAATGCCATCGCCCTCAATTCCATCCAGTTCAATCTCGCGCGCGTTATCGGTCCCGTCCTCGGCGGGCTCGCCTTCGAAAAGCTCGGACCCGCCTGGTGCTTCGGCCTGAATGGCCTCTCGTTCTGCGCCGTCATCGTCTCGCTCCTGCTGCTCCGCATCGATTTCAAACCTGTCCCCACCGGCGTCTCCATGCTCAACAGCATGCGCGAAGGCTTCGGCTTTATCAAAAATCAGGGAGCCATGGCCGGTCTCATCATCCTTGCCTTCTGCATGACCGGGCTCGCTATCCCGCTCATCACCTTCCTTCCCGTTTTCGCGAAAAGCATCTTCAAGAGCGGTCCGGAAACCTACACCATTCTGCTCGCAGCCTCCGGCGTGGGCTCAGTCGCGGGAGCGCTGGTGGTTGCGGCCCTCGGACAGATCAGGAAGAAAGGACAGGCCGCGCTCTTGGCGCTCATCTGTCTCGGCGTGGCGATGGCGGTGTTCTCCTTCTCTCGCTCCGTTCCGGTCAGCGCGGTGTTCCTCTTCTTTTCAGGCGCGGCATTGGTCGGCGGCTTCGCTATGATCAGTTCCCTCGTCCAACTCATCACGGCCAATGAAATGCGCGGCCGTGTCATGAGTGTCTATAACGTCGCGTTCCGCGGCGGCATGCCCATCGGAAGCCTCGTCTCGGGATGGCTCATTCCCATCTTCAGCGCCCCCAGCGTAATCGCCGCCAACGGAGTGCTCCTGATTTGCCTCGGTGCGTACTTTCTCGTATTCCAGCGCCGCGTCGCCGCCCTGTAAACTTGAAGAGTATGCGGACCCTCTTCCTTGCCCTCATCCTCTCCGCGGTTTCCGCCCTTGCAGCCGATTCCGAACTGGAGAAAGCGCGTGACCGGCAGGACCGTCCAGCTCTCGACAGAATCGCCGCCGAATACGCCGCCGGAGCCCAAGCCGCACCTAAGGACGCGGAAGCCCAATACCGCGCCGCCCTCGCCGCTTCCTATGCTGCGGAGGTAGCCATTGAAGTCAAAGATAAGGAGAAGGCCCGCCGCGCCGCCGAATCCGGAATCGCCCAGGCGGAACGGGCCATCTCCCTCAAGCCCGGCAATGGCGAGTACTATCGCATTCTCGCCACCCTCTATGGACAGGTGATTCCCGCCAATCCCATGGCCGGCATCGGCTATGGGAAAAAGGCCAAAGATGCGATCAATAAAGCAATCGAGCTGAATCCCAAATCCGCCGCCATCCGCATAGCCGAAGGAGTCGGCAATTACTATCTGCCCCCTATGTTCGGTGGCGGCCCGGATCTGGCCGCGAAAAACTTCACCGAAGCCATCGCGCTTGACCCCAAATCTTCCGAAGCTTATCTCTGGCTCGGCATCGCCCAGAAAAAAATGCACAAAAACGCCGAAGCCCGCCAGTCCCTTGCCAAATCGCTCGACCTCAACCCGCGCCGGATCTGGGCCAAAGAGCAATTGGAAAAGACTCCCGCCCAGTGAATAACTGGGCCCTGGCCGGCTCCTTCGCCGCGCTTTCCCTCCTCAGCTTCTTCGTTTTCCCCGGACACACTTTCCTCACCCAGGACACGCAAATCTATGTCCCGATCCTGGAGCACTTGTGGGATCCCAGCGCGCTCACCCATGACATCTTGGTCCAGCGTCCTCACGTCGCTTTCACCCTCTACGACGAGTTCGCCATTGCCCTCCGCTGGCTTACCCATTCCAACTTTGGGGTCGTTTTGCAAACTGCCCAAATCGTCTTCCGCACGCTCGGAATCTGGGGCGTCTATCTGATCGCCAACGCCATCCTGCGCAATCCTTGGCAATCCCTGATCACCGCCGCAGTCAGCGCCGCCGGTGCGGAAGTCTGGGGACCCGCGGTCCTGGTAGTCGAATTCGAACCTAGTCCCCGGGCCTTTGCCATCCCCCTCCTATTCCTCGCGGTCGGGCTCACCGCTCACGCCCGTTACGGCTGGGCCGGAGCCGCTGCCGCACTCGGCTTTGTCCTGCACCCGCCATCCGTTCTGCCGTTCTGGGTTTGTTTCGTGTTCCTCCGCCGCTATCGCGCCGCCTTCGTTTCGCTCGCCGTCGCAAGCCTCGCCCTCTTGCTTGCCGCGCACTGGCAATCCGGAATCAAAGAGCCGCAGGTCTTCTTCGCCCGCGTCACGCCCGCCCTCGAAACCATCCAGCGCCTGCGCGCTTCCTATAACTGGGTCGGCGCTTGGTGGCCGGCGGAATGGCCCAAATATCTCGCTCTCACCGCCGTCGGCATCGCTGCGTTCCGCCGCGTCCGGAGCCGCATCCCCGCCGCCCTCACCCCGTTCCTCCTTGGACTCCCCCTGCTCGGCCTCCTCAGCGTTCCCGTCTCCTACGTATTG